>JBBSUZ010000350.1:0-2787 GCA_038233965.1 Rhodothermales bacterium
AGGAGATCTCCTACATCCACGCCGAGGGCTACCCCGCGGCCGAGATGAAGCACGGCCCGATCGCGCTCATCGACCGCTTCATGCCGGTCGTGTTCATCGCGACGCGCGAGGCGACGTACGAGAAGGTGGTCTCGAACATCGAGGAGGTCGCCGCCCGCGGCGGCTCGATCCTCGTGATCACGGACGAGGGCAACCGCGACCTCGACCGCCTCGCCGAGGTCGTCATCGAGGTCCCGAAGACGGTCGACGCCTTCGAGCCGCTGCTCACCGTCGTCCCGCTGCAACTGCTGAGCTACCACATCGCCGTCCTGCGCGGCTGCAACGTGGACATGCCGCGCAACCTCGCCAAGTCCGTCACGGTGGAGTAGACCCGCATACATCGAACCACCGTCATTCTGAGTGGAGTGAGCGTCCGCGCGAATGGAGTCGAAGGATCTCTGCCGCGCACGTCGTCCCGACAGGGCGGAAGGCCATTGCGTCGTGCTCGGCAGAGATCCCTCGACACGCTCGGGATGACGTTGACTGTTGGTTTTTGCGCTGCCCGGAAGGTGGTCACTCTGAACAGAGCCAGAGAAATGTCACGTCGTGGACTGGCGGCGCTCGCCGCGCTCCTGTTCGCCGGGTGCGCGGGCGTGCGGCCGGCCGAGGCGCCCGACCTCGTCGCGTCGCTGCCGGCCCTCGACGCGCGCCTGAGCGTGCTCCGCGACACGTCGGGCGTGCCCGCGATGGCCGTCGCCGTCCTGGCCGGGCCGCCGGGCGCGGCGCGCGTCGTCTGGTCCCGCGCCTACGGCGTGCTCAACACGCGGACCGGCGCGCCGGCGACCGTGGACTCGCCGTTCATGCTCGCCTCGGCGAGCAAGCTCGCGACCGGGATCGTCGTGATGCAGGCCGTCGAGGCCGGGCGCCTCGCGCTCGACGCGCCCGTCGTGCCGCCGTTCGCGTGGGGTGGATCGCCGGGCGTCACGCTGCGCCGCCTCGCCACGCACACCTCGGGCATCATCGACGTGGACGCCGTGGATGACGCCTACGCGCCGGGCGACTCGGCCGAGCCGCGCGACGCGTTCCTCGCCGAGCGCCTCGGTCCGGGCGGCGACGCGTTCGCCGGGACGCTGGGGACGTTCGCGTACAGCAACACGGGCATCGCGCTCGCGGCGAGCCTCACCGGGGCGGCGACGGGCGTCCCGTTCGAGACGCTCTCGCAGCGCGGCTTCTTCGAGCCGCTCGGGATGACGCACACGGGCTGGTTCCTGCGCGACTTCCCCGACACGATGGCCGTCGCGAGTCCGCACGATGCCTCGGGCCGCCCGCTCGCGCACTACGGCTACCCGACGTGGCCCGACGGCCAGCTCCGCGCGAGCGCGCTCGACGCGGCGCAGATCCTGGCCCTGCTCATGAACGGCGGCCGCGTCGGCGAGACACAGCTTCTTCAGCCCGAGACCATTGCCGAGATGCTGCGCTCGCAGGTGCCGGCCGCGCCGGACGGGCAGGGCCTGTTCGTGCAGTGGAAGCGCGGCCTCGCCGGCCACATGGGCGGCGACGACGGCGTCCGCACGTTCGTCGTCTTCGACCCCGCGACGCATGTCGGGGTCGTCGTGCTCGTCAACCAGGACGGGCCGCGGGCGACGGCAGCGGCCGTCGAGGCGGTCCGGCAGACGCTCCGCAACCCGCGCCTCGCGGCCGCGCTCGCCGCAGGTCCCGCGCAAGCGCCTTGACGCGCTCGCCGTGGCGCCCGACGTTGGCGGCTCTCGTTCCCTGGTCCCTGATGCGTCCGCTCCTTCTTTTCGCCCTGCTCGCGCTCGCCGCGTGCGACTCGTCCGAACCGGACTCCATTCCCTACGCGGGCATCATCGAGGTGTCGCTCGCGCCCGAGGTCGAGGGCGGCCAAACCGCGCTGCGCCTCGTCGCCGTGGAGACCCTCAGTTGCAACGGGCGGCTTCGCGTCGAGACCGCCGCCTCGCGAGACCGGCTCGACGTGCGTGTGGTCGGCGTCCTCCAGGACTCCGACGGCCCGTGCCTGCTCGCCGTCTCGGCGGAGGCGCTCGTGCCGCTGCCGTTCACCGAGCAGGGCAGCTTCCCGGTGAGCGTCGCCCACCGCGGCTCGACCGACGCCTACGCCTACTCGATCGGCTTCGCCGGCGAGCGCCTCGATGCCGTCCGGACGAGCACGACGCGCCTCGCGACGCCGTAGACTTCCCCTCGACCCACTCCTGCTTCCGATGCGACGCTTCGCCTTCCGTACGGCCGCCCTCGCCGGCCTCGTCCTCGCCACCGCCGCCTGCGACACGACCGGCGGCACTGAGCCGCTGGGCGGCCTGCTGTACGTCTCGCTCGAGAGCGCGAGCACGATCCGCCTCGAGTCCAACCTCGACCTGCCCTGCGGGCCGCGCATCCAGACCGAGCAGCAGCTCCGCGGCGGGCGCTTCGAGATCAAGGTGCTCGGCACGGAGCCGCGCGAGAGCGGCTGCACCAGCCTCGCGCCCGTCAAGAAGACGGTCACGATCGAGCGCGGCGGTGCGGAGACGCTGCCCGTCGACATCACCTTCGGCGGCTACGTCGACGAGTACCGCTACACGGCGGGCGAGCCAGGGCGCGCCGCCCGGCTGGACTCGGTCCGCACGGACGTCACGCGTCCCGGACCGCGGCCGCGCTGACGCTCGCGAGGACGGCGGGACCGTCGGTAGCTTGGCCGCGGGGGGGGGGGGGGGGCCGCCCGCGCCGAGCCGCGGCCCGCCGGCCCGCCGCACCGCGCCCCCCACCCCCCCACCCCGCACCCCCCCACCCCCCCCC
>JBBSUZ010000351.1:0-2749 GCA_038233965.1 Rhodothermales bacterium
AGATGTCGGCCGGGAGCGGGCGGAACGGGCCGCGCACGTCGGCGGCGGTCAGCGTGACGGTCGTGATGAGCGAGTCGGGCTGGCCGGCGCGCCCTTGCAGTGCGCGCAGCGTCGCGGCGTCGACGATGCCGGTCGGCGGCAGCTGCATCGCCTTCTGGAGCCACACCACGGCGAGCTCGGTGTTGTCGCCCCAGCGCCCGTCGATCTCGCCGACGGTGAAGCCGGCGCGGTCCAGCAGCGTCTGCACGCGGACCACGCTCGGCCCGGCGACGGACCCGCCGAGCGGAAGCTGGATGGCGGAGCCCCAGTCGCGCACGGAGTCGATCTGGGCGAGCGTCTCGGGGTTGGCGCGGGCGGCGGCGGCGAGCGCGGCCGTGTCGGCGGAGAGGCCGCTGCGCCGGCCGGCGTAGCGCGTCGCCTCGACCTCGGCGTCGGTCGGCAGCTGGCCGTCGCCGTAGACCGAGATGCCCGCGCCGGGCGCGGCAGACGTGTCGCCGACGGCGACGGTGACGTCGGGCGCGGATTCGCCCACGCGGCACGCGCTGAGGCCGAGGGCGAGCAGGAAGAGGGCAGCGCGGCTGACGGGGATCGGACCAACGGTCATCAGAACGGGGGGATGTGCGAACAGGATGTACGCCGCCGCCCGGCCCGGGGTGCCGCCGCTCGCCGGCCTGCACAGGTCTTCTAGATGTACTGGTAACGGTCCTCGACGCGGCCCTGAACGTGGCCGGGTTGGGTCGTCACGGCGGGGCGCCGATATGCAGCACGTCCCAGGACGGGACTCCTCATCCACTTTCAGTGTCGTCGGTACATGCGTCTGGCCCTCCCCGCCACGCTTTTCATCTCTCTGTTCGTCTCGACCGCCGTCTCGGCGCAGACCGCGGCGTCGCCGCCGGTCCTGCTCGCGTCGGCCGCGTCGCACGCCTCGGCGCCCCGCGCCGCCGCGCGCCTGTTCTCCCGCGTCGACGTCGGCATCACGCCGTCGTGGCCCGCGGACGAGACGCAGTTCGCGGACTATGCCGTTCAGGAAATCGAGGCCGGCACGGTCTCGGGCGACCTGTACGTCCGCTGGTCTGCCTTCGGCCCGCACGCCCAGTCGTTCGCGGTCGAGGTCACGACGGCCGGCCGCCCATTCACGACGGTCGCGACCGTCGCGGCCTCCGTGAGTGACACGGACGAGCACGGCGTGCACGTGCTCGGGCTCGCCGCCGGCCTCTACGAGGTCCGGATGCGCGAGACGGCCTCCGACGGCACCGTCGTCACGTCGACGCCCGTCCGCGTCCGCGTCTGACGACCGTCGGCACCGACTGAAGCGGGCGGGCCCGGGAGTGATCCCGAGCCCGCCCGCTTCGCGTTCGTCACCCGCGCGTCAGGCCGCCTGTGCGGCGTAGGCGTCGAGAAAGCGGATCGACGCCTCGATGCCCTGGTGGAAGCGGTCGAGCCCGAACTTCTCGTTCGGCGAGTGGATCGAGTCCGAGTCCAGCCCCATGCCCATCAGGACCGTGTCGAGGCCGAGGATGGTCTTGAAGTCGGCGACGACCGGGATCGAGCCGCCCTCGCGGGTGAAGAGCGCCTCGCGGCCGAAGACATCGTGGAGGGCCTTCTTGGCGGCCTGCATGGCCGGGGCCGACGTGTCGATGAGGACGCCGTGGCCGCCGTGGAGGTCCGTAAACTCGAGCGTCATCGTGGCCGGCACGTGCGCCTCGAAGTGGCGGCGCAGCTTGTCCGTGATGTCGCCCGGCGTCTGGTCCGGGACGAGGCGGCACGAGATCTTGGCCGACGCCTTGGCCGGCAGGACCGTCTTGGCGCCCTTGCCGGTGTAGCCGCCCCAGATGCCGTTGACGTCGAGCGTCGGGCGGCCGGTCGTGGCCTCGAGGATGCTGTAGCCGGCCTCGGTCCGCGCCTCCTTGAGCCCGATCTCCTCTTTCCACGCGGCCTCGTCGAACGGCAGCTTGGTGTAGCCCTCGCGCTCCTCGGCGGTGAGGTCGCGGACGGCGTCGTAGAAGCCGTCGACCGTCACGCGGTGGTCGGCGTCGTGCAGGTCCGCGATCATTTTGCAGAGCGCGTTGAGCGGGTTCTCGACGGCCCCGCCGTACACGCCCGAGTGCAGGTCCTTCTCCGGGCCCGTCAGCGAGACCTCGACGTAGGCGAGCCCGCGCAGGCCGTACGCGATGCTGGGCACGCCCGGCGCGAAGAGCGACGTGTCCGAGACGAGCACGACGTCGGCCGCGAGGCGCTCTTTGTTCGCCTCGATGAACGGCACGAGGTGGACCGAGCCGTTCTCCTCCTCGCCCTCGATCATCATCTTGAGGTTCATCGGCAGCTCGCCGCCGTCGGCGAGATACGCCTCGATGGCCTTGACGTGCATGAACGCCTGGCCCTTGTCATCGGCGGAGCCGCGGGCGACGATGTTGCCGTCCACGATGACGGGCTCGAAGGGCGGCGACGTCCAGAGCTCGAGCGGGTCCGGCGGCTGCACGTCGTAGTGGCCGTAGACGAGGACGGTCGGGAGATCGTCCGCGACGTGGCGCTCGGCGTAGACGACGGGGTGGCCGGGCGCGTCGGCCGTGCCGGTCTCCATGATCTCGACGGTCGGCATGCCGATGCGCCGGAGGTCACTCGCGAGCCACTCCGCGGCGCGGCGCGTGTCGGCGTCGTGCTCGGGGTCGGTCGAGACGGAGGGGATGCGGAGCCAGTCTGTGAGCTGCGCGACGAAGGCGTCGGCGTGGTCGCGGGCGTAGGCGAGGGC
>JBBSUZ010000352.1:0-2748 GCA_038233965.1 Rhodothermales bacterium
CGAGGATGACGCCGCGCGGCGGCGGCGGGACGGCGCCTCGGCGCGCGCCGGGCACGGCGACAGTCGTGTCGCGGGCATGCGTGAGGCCGGCGGGCTCCGTGATCTCCGGCGCCTCGGCCGGCTCGTCCGTCTGCTCCTCCGCGCCGGCCATCACGGGCTCGGCGGCCGGCTCGGCGATCAGGATCTCGAGCAGGTCGTCGTCCACGTCGAGGGCCGGGACGTCCTCGGGCCGGTCGTCGGCGAGCGGGAGATGCGTGAGGTCGGCGAGGAGCTCGGCGTAGCGGTCGACGAGCGCGGCCGTCGGGCCGTCGATGTCGGGCGCGTCCGCCGGGACGTCGGCGACGAGGAGGACGCGGGCCGACGGCGGCACGCCGAGGCTGCGGACGAGCACCTGCCCGACCGCGGCGTCGCCGAGGTACGGCAGGTCCGTGCTCGGGCCGAGCAGCGACAGCACGCCGTCCTGCGGGACGCGGTGGAGCGGGTGCCCGTTCGCGTCGAGCGGCTCGGGGTCGGTCACGGCGGCCGGACCGGCGAGCATCTCGACGAGGTACGTGTCGGCGTCGTGGCGCAGGATGGCGACCGACCCGCCGAGGCGGGCGCCGAGGCTGGCGGCGAGCAGCGCGGGCGCCGCAGCGTCGTCTGGCCAGAGCGCTTGCCCGTCGCGGACGTACGCGGCCCGCGTGGCGGGATCGCCGGCTGGCTCGGCAGCGGCGTGGTCGAAGGTCCAGACGGCATCGTCGTCTGCATCGGCACCGTCCGCGTCCGGCTCGGCGCCGTCCAGATCAGACGGGTCGGCAGCGTCGGGGAGGGCGGCCGGGTCGATCAGGTCCGAGGCGTCGAGCGTGGGCGGCGCGTCGGCGATGGGCACGTCGAGTTCGTCGGCGTCGAGGCGGCGGGCGTCGAGGGGCGCATCGGTCTCGTCGATCTCGTCGGCGAGGGCGTCCTGGACCCAGTCGCTCGGGCGTGCGACGCGGGCGGCGGGCGACGCGACGGGCGTCGCGACGGACTGGACGACCGGGCGGGCGGCCGGCGCAGGGCGCGGCGACACGGGGCGGGCGACGGACTCGGTCGCGTCGGGCGCGGCGGCGTCACGCGGGGTGGCGGGGCGGGCCGGCGAGAGGCCGAGGTCGCGGAGCTCGTCGCGCGGCGGGAGGCGCTGCGCCTCGGCGAGGCGCGACTCAGGCCGTTTGCGCCGCATCGTCGCGACAGCGATCGCGGCGGCGAGCACGAGCAGGACGATCCAGAACGTGGCAGTCACCGGTGGGGCGCGGTCGGGGGCACGCGAAAATGGAACGGTCCGGCGGGTCGGTCAAAGTACCGAATCCCGACAGGCACACAAGACGACCGGGCCGAAACGCGCCGGAGCCCGGTCCGCAAGGGGCCGGGCTCCGGAATCAGACGCTCAGGCCGACGTCAGTCGGTGACGGTCCAGGCGATCTCGTCGCCCGAGTCGACGGCGATGCCGAAGTGCTCGAACTCCTGGCCGTCGGCCGTGATGGCCTTGAAGTCCCAGCAGCCGGCGTCCACAGTGATGACGGCCTCGGAGCCGGTCTCGAGGATGTCGGTCGGGAGCAGGTCCTCGCCCCAGGTGTCCTCGTCGCAGGTGGACGCGTAGACGAGCGCGATCGTGACCGAGCTCTCGTTCGAGAGCGTGATGTGGCCGCTGCCGAGGGTGGCGGGCGTGAAGGCGGTGAGGGCGAACGCGGCGCAGAGGGCCAGCGGCAGGAAACGGCGCATGAGTATGGATGCGGGAGGTGGCGGGTCCGGGATGTCCGGCGGACTCCGGGAGATACGACCGAAATGGCCCACATCCGACCGATGTCCGAAACGGCAGGCTCAGGCCGGGACGTCCGGATCGCCATAGACGAACGTCGGCGCGCCCGTCGGGACCGTCCGCACGCCCTCCGGCATCGTGATCACGGGCAGCGTGACGCTGCACGCGAAGCCGGGCGGCAGCGGGTTGGGCTCGGCCCAGAGTGTTCCGCGCGTCGTCTCCATCACGACGTGGTCGCCGGCGCGGCCGAGCACGTAGTCGCGCGTGAGCGGGACCTTGCCGTCGGGCGTGTCGAGGACGTAGGCCGGGACGGCGAAGCCGGTCGTGTGCCCGCGGAGCTCCTTCATCAGCGCCATGCCCGCCTCGATGGGCGTCCGGAGGTGCGCCGTGCCGCCGATGAGCTGCGCGTGGTACAGGTAGTAGGGGCGGACGCGCATGCGGACGAGGCCTTCGACGAGCGCGCGCATCGTGGCTGCGTCGTCGTTGATGCCGGCGAGGAGGACGGTCTGGTTGCCGACCGGGATGCCGGCGTCGGCGAGGCGGGCGCAGGCGTCAGCGGCCTCGCGGGGGAGCTCTTTCGGGTGGTTGAAGTGCGTGTTCAGCCAGAGCGGGATGCGCGCGCCGGGCGGGTTCAGGACGGCGCAGAGCGCGTCCGTGATGCGCATCGGGTTGACGACCGGCAGTCGGCTCCCGATGCGGACGACCTCGACGTGCGGGATCGCGCGGAGCTCGCCGAGGAGCCACGCGAGTTGGCTGTCCGAGAACACGAGCGGGTCGCCGCCGGTGAGCAGGACGTCGCGGATGGCGTCGTGGGCCGCGATGTAGGCGATGGCCTCGCGGAGGTCGTCCTTGCGCATCATGAAGTCCGCGTCGCCGACCATGCGCTTGCGGAGGCAGTAGCGGCAGTAGACGGCGCACTCGGACGTGACGCAGAAGGCCACCTTGTCCGGGTAGTTGTGGACGAGGTTCTTGAC
>JBBSUZ010000353.1:0-2713 GCA_038233965.1 Rhodothermales bacterium
ACCGACCGCGAGGCCGCGCTGGCCGCATTCGTGGACCGCGCGCCGGTCGCGATGGGCCTGACGACGCTCGGGCCGGACGGGGCCGTCCGCTTCGTGAGCGTCAACGCCGCCGCGTCGCGCCTGCTCGGGATGCCGGCCGAGACGCTCGCCGGCGCATCGGTGGACGAGGCCGGCGTCGACGGCTACGCGGGCCGCCTGTGGGCCGCGGGCACGCGCCGCGCGCTCAGCCGCGACGTCGGGGCCAGCCTGCCGCCGATCCTCATCGCGCTCGACACGCCCGCCGGCACGCGCGCCGTCGAGGCGACGCTGACCCGGCTGGACGTCCACGACACGGCGGGCCGGCTCGCGCCGTGCGTCTCGTTCGTCGCCGAGGACGTCACCGACCGCGCGGCCGGCCTGCGCGCCGCGGCCGAGCGCCGGCAGCACGCCGAGCAGGCCGCCGCCGAGCAGGCCAACCTCTTCGAGCGCCTCCACCGCGACGTCCGCACGCCGCTCACGACGATCCTCGGCTACGCCGACCTTCTCGGGCCGGGCCTGGCCGACGGCGAGGCCGAGCAGATCCGCGACGTCGTCTCGCGCTCGGCGCACCAGCTCCTGACGACGCTCGACGCGACGGTCGCGCTGGCCGAGGCCGCCCGTGTGTCGAGCGCGCTCGTCCCCGTCGACGCCGCGACTGTCGTCCGCGACGCCGTCCGGGCGGCCGGCACGACGGCTCGGGCGACCGGCGTCGAGATCAGCTTCGAGGCCGCCATCGGCCGCGCGCCCCTCCTGATGGACCCCGCGCTCGTCGGCCGCGTCGTCCGCGCCATCGTGGACGAGGCCGCGGCCGTGCCCGGCGCGCGCCACATCGACACGCGCCTCGCCGACGACGGCAACCGCCTCGTCTTCGACGTCGCCGTGCGCGAGCACCCGGCCACGGACCCGACGGCCGCGATGCCGCCCGACCTGCTCGTCTCGCGCCTCATCGAGCGCCTCGGCGGCGTCGTCGACGCGACGCTCGGCGCGCCGTGGCGCCGGACGGTCCGCCTGCCGCGCCACGCCGCAGTCGTCGTGGACCTCCCGCCGGCCGCGCTCGCCGTCGACGCGCTCCACTTCTCCGTCACCCCGCCCGTCGACATGACGGCCGGCGCGCTGGCTCCCGAATCTGCCGACGCGTTCGACACATCCGCCGACATGGGTGCCTTCGCGGGGTCGCCTGTCGGCGGCTCGCCCTTCGCGGAGCACGCATGGACGTCGGACGGGATGCTGGCGTAGGTTTCCGGGCCCTCGCCGATCCTCCGTCATGTCCGACGCCCCCGACCCGCCCGACGCCGCCTTCGTCCCCGAGTACGCCAAGCCCGACGCGCCCGGCCTCTACGCCGGGTTCGACAACACCGTCGCGGTGTACCACGTCGTCGGGCGCGACGACGACTTCGAGGCGGCTGCGCGTGGCGTCATGGCGCGCCTCCGCGACGCGCAGGACCGCTTCCCGGACTGGCCGCGCACGCTCTACCTCGACATCGTCGGGCACGACGGCGACGCCGCGGGCTTCTCGCCCGAGATGTACGAGCTGCAGCAGGACTTCCTGTTCTCGTCCGTCGCGCCGTTCGTGACGGCCCTCGAGACGCCCGTCACCGGCGGTCTCGTCAACCCGAGCGCGCAGCGCAACGATGTCCCGCACCGCCTCAACTTCGGCGGCGACGCGCGCCCGCACTCCGGTCAGGTCATCGGAGACCACTGACGCACGCGATGTGGGCGGGCGATCCGCTGCCAAAATCGACGAGAATGAGGGGTAGGGAGCGGGGTATTTCCCCGTGGCCTTCCGTCGCTGGCAGGCGTCTCGGCGTAGACTGAACGACCACCTGCCGCCTGCCCGATGCGCCGTGTCCTGATCGTCGCCACCGCCGTCCTCGCCCTCGCCGCGTGCGACAGCGCCGCCGACGACGCCGTCCGGGTCGACCTCCGCTCCGGGACCGCGCTCCGGTACGACGTCTCGTACGTGTCCGACACGACTGGCGGCGGGAGCGGCCCGCTGCCGTCCGTCACCCGAACCGACCGCGTCGTCTCGGTCGGGCAGACGCTCGGCGACCTGCGCGGCCTGACCGTCGTCGAGTCCAGCGAGACGAACCCGTACGACCCGACGCTCTCGGCGCGCGAGCGGACGTGGTACCGTCCGACCGGCGACCGCCTGGAGGAAGCCGCCTACGAGTTTCTGGGCGACTACCCTGGAACGTTCGGGCTCAAGCGGGGCGCAGCAGACCCGGCGCTGCCGCGCCTCGTTCGGCTCGCGCTCTCGCGCCACGCCGCCGCCCGCGGCGACGACGGCGATGGCGGCCTCATCCGCGGGCCGCAGATGCGCACGCCGGCACGCATCGTGATCGAGTACCCGGCCGAGACCGGTCGCACGTGGACACACTTCGAGGGCACCGAAATCGGACTCCGGAGCACGCGCGAGGTCGTCGGGACGGAGACGATCCAGACGCCTGCCGGCACGTTCCGCTGCGCCGTCGTCCGGACACGCCTTTACCTCGGGACCTCGGCCGTCGATGACACGGACTGGGTCGACTGGATCGGGAGCGTCGGGCTCGTCCTGCGCCGCATCATCTACCGCGATCAGCAGGTGACCGACGAGGCGGGCAACCCGATCGGCACCGTCACGACGACGCAGACCGACCGACTCGTCGCGGCGGAATAGCGGCATCGGGGGGGGGGGGGGGGGGGGGGGGGGGGAGGG
>JBBSUZ010000354.1:0-2711 GCA_038233965.1 Rhodothermales bacterium
CGCATGCTGGCCGACCGCCCCGACGTGGCTGGCATCGCCGTGCCGGGCATGCCGATCGGCTCGGTCGGGATGGAGCAGGGCCCGACGCGGCAGCCGTACAACGTGCTGCTCGTGGGCAAGGACGGCGAGGCGACGGTGTACGAGCACGTCCCGGGGACCTGAGCGATGTCTGAGATCCCGCCCGGCGACACGCCGCAGGAGACGCCGCGCTCGGGCTTCACGCTGGACCTGTCCTCGGGCGTGGCCGGCAAGCCGAAGCGGCCGAAGGGCTTCGTGCCGGTCGTCCAGAAGACGATCAACCTCACGACGAAGAAGGCCGAGCCGGTAGCCGAGACGCCGGAGTCGGCGCGCCCGGCGCCTGCTCAGGCACCGCACCCGGATGGGCGACGGGGCGGCCCCCGACAGGACGCGGCGCATCGGAACGAGCCGCGCCGTCCGGACCCGCGTCGGTCTGACCCGCCATCTCAGGATGCGCGTCGGCGCGACGACCCGCGGCCGTCCGGCGGCACGAGCCTCGCGGACCTGCTCGACGAGGCCACGCTCGCCCGCCTCCGGGGCGAGTAGCGGCGATCGGAACTGGCGGCCGGAACCGGCGCGAGCGGCGCGGCGAACACCCGTTCGCCCTTCCGCCTCGGTCGGGTGAACCCGCCGGGTGAACCCGGACCTAACCTATGGACACGACCGTCGTCTGGCTCTCGCGCAGCCTCCGCCTCGCCGACCACCCGGCCCTCGCGCACGCCGCCGAGCGCGGCGCCGTCGTGCCCGTCTTCGTCTGGGCGCCGGTCGAGGAGGCGCCCTGGGAGCCCGGCGGCGCGCACCGCTGGTGGCTCCACGAGTCGCTCGCCGCCCTCGCTCGCGACCTCGAGGCCCGCGGCTCGCGCCTCATCCTTCGCTCTGGCCCGACGCGGGACGCGCTCGCGGACGTCGCCCGTGAAAGCGGGGCCGACCGCGTCGTCTGGCAGGCGTCGACCGAGCCGCACCTCGCGGCCCGCGACCAGGAGATTGGGACGGGACTGACGACGGCTGGCTTCAAGGCGACGATGTTCGGCGGACAGCTGCTCCACGACCCGCGCGCCATCAAGACGGGATCGGGCGGCTCGTACGGCGTCTTCGGGCCGTTCTGGCGCAAGGTGCAGGCCGAGACGGTCGTCGGCGACCCACTCCCGACGCCGGACCTGAGCGCGCCCGAGACGTGGCCGCTTTCCGACGACCTCGACACCTTCGGCCTCACGCCCGAGGCGCAGGACGGCGTCGACTGGGCGGGCACGATGCGCGAGACGTGGACGCCCGGCGAGGCCGGCGCGCAGGAACGCGTCGCCGCGCTCGTGGCCTCCGTTCTCGACGGCTACGACGCCGCCCGCGACCGCCCGGCGGTCGAAGGGACGTCGCGGCTATCGCCGCACCTGCACTGGGGCGAGGTCAGCCCGCGACAGGTCTACACGGCCGTGTCGGAGGCGCGCGCGCCCGCCGAGGACCGCGCCAAGTTTCTGGCCGAGCTGGCGTGGCGCGAGTTCTCGTACCACGTCCTCGCGCACCATCCCGAGACGCCCGAGCGCCCGCTCAAGCCCGCCTTCGAGGCCTTCCCGTGGCGCGACGACCCGGACGGATTCCGCGCGTGGAAACGCGGCCTCACCGGCTTCCCGATCGTCGACGCGGGCATGCGGCAGTTGTGGGCCGAGGGCTGGATGCACAACCGCGTCCGCCTCATCACGGCCTCGTTCCTCACCAAAGACCTCCTGCTGCCGTGGCAGGATGGCGCGCGCTACTTCTGGGACACGCTCTGCGGCGGCGACCTCGCGAGCAACACGATGGGCTGGCAGTGGTCCGCGGGGAGCGGGGCGGACGCGCAGCCGTTCTTCCGCGTCTTCAACCCGACCGGGCAGGCCGAGCGCTTCGACCCGAACGGGGACTACGTCCGCCGCTGGGTGCCCGAACTGGCCGGGCTGTCGTCAAAGTGGATCCACCGTCCCGCCGAGGCGCCGCCGGCCGTGCTCGAAGCGGCGGGCGTTCGGCTGGGCGCGACGTACCCGCGACCGATCGTGGACCACGCCGCGCGCCGGACCGAGGCCCTCGCCGCACTGAAGGCGACGGCGCGGTCGTGAAGGCGCTCCTACCGGCCGCTCTGGGCATCGGGCTGGCTCTGGCGTCTGTGGGCATCGAGCGCGTCGGGCCGCGCACCGTCGTTGGCGGCGAGGGGTTTTGCGGGGCCGGGGCCGTCGCACCGTGCACGGTCGAGGCGCTCGGCGGCGGCTGGCCAGCGGCGTTTCTGGTCGACGACCCGCAGGTGTCGGTCCCGAACCAGCTCGCGTTCGCCGAGGACGACGTTCGTTGGGCGGCGTTTGCGATAGACGTCGGCGTGTTCGCCGCCCTTGTGCAGGCGGTCAGGTGGATGGTCCGGAGGCGACGTCGCGAACGTTCGACATGACCACGAGACCGACAGAATCGACCGATCGACGTAGGGGCACAGCAGGCTGTGCCCGCCTTCCCGACTGGCGACACCGCTGACCGGGGCACGGACACAGCGTGCTGTGCCCCTACGGGAATGGAACGGGGTCGAACCGAGAATGCGGCACGACGTCGACGGCCCCACCCGGGAATCCCCGGCGCGCCTTGCGGGTACCGCATCGTCCCTCTCCCCCGCCGCCGTGATCTCCGACACGTTCCGCCTCCCCGTCCCCGTCCCGGCGTCCGAGCTCTTCGCGTGGCACGAG
>JBBSUZ010000355.1:0-2704 GCA_038233965.1 Rhodothermales bacterium
ACGCGTTCGTGGACGCCGCCATCCGGCAGGCGCTGGCAGGGTTGAAAGGTTGAAGGCGGTCGACCGTGATAGTTTCACAGGGCCTCTCGCAATAATAAAAATATGTCATCCTGAACTCGTTTCAGGATCTGCGTTTCGCCTTTGTTCGACGTTGGTGCAACGCAGATACGGAAACGAGTTCAGGATGACATATTTTTATTATTGCGAGAGGCCCTGTGAAACTATCACGGTCGACCGCCTTCAACCTTTCAACCCTGCCAGCGCCTGCCGGATGGCGGCGTCCACGAACGCGTCTCCGGCGAGGCGGACGTCGATGCGCTCGGCCAGCGTGAGCGAGACCAGGCCGTGCAGCGCGGTCCACAGCGCGCTCGACGCGACGTCCGGCGACGGCTCGGCGCGGAGCGTGCCCGCGGCGGCCCCGGCGGCGAGCGCGTCGCCGAAGACCTCGATGTTGCGCCGCGCGCGGCGGTACTGCTCGGCCGGGTAACGCGCCATCCGCTCCGGGTGCAGCTGGAACAGGATCTGGTAGACCTCCGGGTTGTCGATCCCGAAGCGGACGTACGCGCGGCTGAGCGCGCCGAGCGTCGCGACCGGATCGTCCGTGACGACGGCCGTCAGCGCGTCGTAGAGGCGCGCCATGCCCTCGTCGATGAGCGCGTGCGTCAGCGCGTCCTTGCTCGCGAAGTGCAGGTAGATGCTCGTCGCGGAGACGCCGACGCCGGCCGCGATCTTGCGCATCGACAGGCGGTCGTAGCCCTCGGCCACGAGCAGCGTGCGAGCGCGGTCGAGGATCGCCGCCCGGAGGTCGGGCTCTCGGGCAGAGGCGGAGCGGTCGGGCATCGGCGGGCGCGGGGGGCCGCAAAGTAGCGAGCGGTAGACTCGGGGCGCCCCTCTGCCCCGCCCCGCCGTGTTCCCGTTCTCCGGTCCGCCCACATCCGGCCCACCCCGTTCAGGTACAGACGCCGACGCCCACGACCTGCCGCCCGTCGCGCGCCGCTTCGCCCGCTACGTCCGCATCGACACGACGTCGGACCCGGCCTCGACCGCGACGCCCTCGACCGAGCGGCAGCTCGACCTGTGCCGGCTGCTCGTCGGTGAGCTGCTCGCGATGGGCATCGCCGATGCCGCGATGGACGCCGCCGGCGTCGTCTACGCCACCGTGCCCGGCACGGCGCCCGACGCGCCCGTCGTCGCGCTGTGCGCGCACGTCGACACGAGCCCGGACGCGCCCGGTGCGGGCGTGCGGCCCCTCGTCCACGCGGCGTGGGACGGCCGGCCGTTCGCCCGGCCTGGCGACCCGACGCAGACGTTCGACCCGGCGACGGACGCCGATCTCGCCGCGCACGTCGGCCATGACCTCCTCACGAGCGACGGCACGACGCGGCTCGGGTCCGACGACAAGGCCGGCGTGGCCGTCCTCATGCAGCTCGCCCACGACCTGCTCCGGAGCGACGCCCCGCGCCCGACGCTGCGCCTGCTATTCACGCCGGACGAGGAGATCGGCCGCGGCGCGGACCCGGTCGACCTCGCCCGCCTCGCCGCCGACGTCGGCTACACGCTGGACGGCTCGGGCACGGACCGCCTCAACGCGGAGACGTTCAACGCGGCCGAGGCCGTCGTGACCATCACCGGCGTCGGGGTGCATCCGGGCTACGCGAAGGGCATCCTCGTCAACGCCCTCCGCGCCGCCGCGCACGTCGTCGCCCAGTTGCCCGCGAGCGAGGCGCCGGAGACGACGGACGGGCTCGACGGCTTCTTCCACCCGCACGCGCTGAGCGGCGACGCCGAGCACGCGACGCTCCGCATCCTCCTGCGCGACTTCACCGACGCCGGCCTCGAGCGCCGCCGCGCGCACGTCCGCGACGTCGCGGCACAGACGGAAGCGGCGTTTCCGGGGGCGTCCGTCCACATCGAGATCTGCGAGAGCTACCGCAACATGGCCGCCTACATCGACGCCGTCGACCCGCGCGCCGTCTCGGTCGCCCTCGAAGCCGGGCGCGCGATGGGGATGGACATGGTGCTCGAAGCCGTCCGCGGCGGGACCGACGGCGCGCGCCTGAGCGAACGCGGCCTCCCGACGCCCAACGTCTTCACGGGCGGACACGCCTTCCACAGCCGCCGCGAGTGGAACACGGTCCAGAACCTCGCGCGTTCTCTGGCCTACACAACCACGCTCGTCCACGCCTGGGCGCGCGAACGCCGGTGAAACCGCTCACACAACCCCAGACGCGCCTGTTCGTCGTCGCCTTCATGGCGATGCTGTTCGGGCTGGCCATCTTCGCCACCGTCCTGATCACGCGTGGCTGGGCCAACCCGACGTTGCAGGAGGATGTCCGCCGCAACGAAGCCGCGCACGATGCCGCGATGCCGCGCCTCGGCGGCGAGCCGGGCGACACGACGCGGATGCCGGGGCGGTAGCCGTCAGATCCAGACGGCGACGTCCGCGAGCGGCTTCCGGTCCAGATCCGGCACACGGGCATCGTCCGCCGGGTAGCCGGCCGGGAAGAGGATGAACGGGACCTCGTTAGATGGACGGCCGAGAAGCTCAGTCAGGAAGCGCATCGGGCTCGGCGTGTGCGTGAGCGTCGCGAGTCCGGCGTGGTGGAGCACGGCGATGAAGAGGCCCGCGGCGATGCCGCACGACTCGGGCACGTAGTAGTGCTTGACCGCCCGGCCCTCGGCGGAGCGGCCGGTGCGCTGTGCG
>JBBSUZ010000356.1:0-2692 GCA_038233965.1 Rhodothermales bacterium
ACTGTTTGGTGAACCGAAAACCTGTCTCCAACGTCATCCTGAGCCTGTCGAAGGATCTCTGCCGAGCGTATGGCCCAGGTCTATGCGCTGTCAGGTGGCTGTGCTCGGCAGAGATCCTTCGACTGCGCTCGCCTGCGGCTCACTTCGCTCAGGATGACGGTGTGGTGAGACCTGCGTTCAGGATGCACGGTGAGCGGAACGCCGTCCGACGCGCGTCGTCCTCCGCCGCCCACGTCTGCCCCGATGCCTGTCCGCCCCGCGCTCGTCCGCGCCGCGCTCGTACTCCTCGCCCTGATCGCCACGCCGTGCCTCGCGCAACCGGCCGACACGCTCGCGCTGCCCGAGGTTCGCGTCGAGGCGACGCGCTCGGTCGGCCGGGCCGCGGCGTACTCGGTCGCCGTCGTCGAGCGCGAGGCGGCCGAGCGAGTCGCGGCGTCCGGCGCGGGGCTCGATGTGGCGCTGCGGCGCGTGCCGGGGCTCGTCGTGACGGGCCGCGAGAACCCGTCGCAGGGCGAGCGGCTGACGGTGCGCGGGCTCGGCGCGCGGTCCGCGTTCGGCGTCCGCGGCGTGCAGGTGGTGCTGGACGGCGTGCCGCTGACGCTGGCCGACGGGCAGGCCGTGCTCGGCATCGTGGACCCGGCGCTCGTCCGCCGCGCCGAGATCGTCCGTGGGCCGGCCTCGGCGTTGTGGGGCAACGGCTCCGGCGGCGTCCTCTTTCTCGACACGCGACCCGGACCCGATGCGCCGCTCGTCTCGGCGACGGTCACGCGCGGGGCGTTCGGGCTGAACCGCCTGGCGGCCGAGGGCATCCTGCCGGTCGGCCCGTCGCGCGTCGGGCTGGCGGTGAGCCTGACGTCGGGCGACGGCTATCGCGACTACGCGGCCTTCCGGACGACGCGCGCACGCGCCTTCGCCGACGTCCCGCTCGCGCCCCACGCCGACCTCCGGCTCGTCGCCGCGTTCGAGAATGCCCCGCTCCTCGACAACCCCGGCGCGCTCACGGCCGCCGAACTGGCCGAGAACCCGCGGCAGGCCGAGGCGCGGACCGTCGCGACCGCCTCGGGCAAGGCGAGCCGGCAAGGGCAGGCCGCCGCCACGCTCCGCCTCGCGACGCATGTGGCGGACGTCACGGCGACGGTCTACGGCGTCACTCGCGCCCTCGACAACCCGCTCCCGTTCGCCTACGTCGCCGTCGACCGCCTCGCCGGCGGCACGCGCCTCCAGGCCGAGCGGACGGTCGGCCCGCTCGCGCTCGCGCTCGGCGCGGACACAGCCGTGCAGCGCGACGTCCGATCGAACCGGCCCAACGAGATGGGTGCGCCGGGCGCTGAGATCCTGCTGGACCAGACCGAGACCGTCGCGACCGTCGCCGCCTTTGCCCGCGCCGGCCTCGACCTCGCGCCCCTCGGCCTGCCCGGCGTCTCGCTCGACGGCGCGCTGCGCGCCGACCGCGTCCGCTTCTCCGCCGCCGACCGTCTGCTCACCGACGGCGACCAGTCGGGCGAGCGCACGCTCTCGGCGCTCAGCCCTCAACTCGGCCTGCGCGTTCGCCGCGGCACCACGACGGCCTACGTCTCGGCCGCGACGGCCTTCGACACGCCGACGACGACCGAGCTCGTCAACCGCCCCGACGGCGGCGGCGGGCTCAACCCGGCCGTCGGTCCGCAGCGGACGGCCGGCGTCGAGATCGGTGCGCGCACGGCGCTCGGCAGGCGCGTGCTCGTGGACGTCGCGGTGTACGCGCTCCGCGTCCGCGACGGCCTGACGCCGCAGCCCGGCGCGGACGGGCGCACGTTCTACGTCAACCGCGCGCGCATCGGGCACGTCGGCGCCGAGGTGGCGGGCGAGTGGCGACCGGCCCCGTGGGCGCGCGTCGCGGGCGTCTACACGTGGACGCGCCTGCGCTTCGGGACGGGCGTGGACGTCGGTGGCGTGAGCGCGGAGGGATTCGCCGTGCCGGGCGTCGCCGAGCACCGCCTCGCGGCCCGCGCCGAGGCGACGTGGCAGACGCTCACGCTCGCGCCCGACCTCGTCCTGTCCTCCGGCGTCTTCGCCGACGACCTCAACACGGTCCGGACGGGCCTGTCGGCGGTCGTGGACGTCTCGCTCAGCGCGGAGAGCCGGCGGGCGGGCCGGACCTTCCTGCGGCCGTTCGTGCGCGTCGGCAACGTGCTGGACAGCCGGTCGGTCGTGTCCGTCGTGGCCAACGCGCGGGGCGGGCGCTTTTTCGAGCCGCCGGCCGGCCGGAGCGTCCAGGCCGGCGTCAGCGTCTCGCTCTGAGCACGATCCGGCCGGGCGTATCCTCCGCACCCGCCTACCGCCCGTGCTGATGGAGTTCGACCTCGCCGCCGCCGTCGACCAGACGATCCGGTCCCGCGCGACCGCCAAGGTGTCGGCTGCCGAGCCCGCCCCGGCACGCGACTGCCGCGCCGTCGTGGACGCTCTGATCGAGGCCGCGCACTGGGCGCCGTTCCACCGGCCCGCGGCCGAGGCGCACCGCGCGCTGCTCGCGTCGCCCGTGCCGTGGCGCGTCTACGCACTCGACGCCGCGGGCTGCCGCGCCCTGCGCGAGGTTCTCGGCGAGGCCGGCGCCAAGATCGCGGGCCTGCTCGCCGCGGCAGACGCCCTGCTCCAGGTGACGTGGCTGCCGGACCCGCCCGCAGGTAATGCCTCGGAGGCTACGGCGCCGGGC
>JBBSUZ010000357.1:0-2645 GCA_038233965.1 Rhodothermales bacterium
CGGTCGAGAAGCGGACGAGCGCCGAGCCGCGGAGCGGGTTGGCGACGTCGAGCGAGAGGCGGCCGGCCGGCGTCTCCGCCGTCGCCGTGCCGCCCGCCGTCAGGTCGGTCGTGCGGACGGCCGTGAGCTGGTTCACGCCGCGAAACTGGCCGCCCGGCCCCTCGAACGTGACCAGGCCCGTCGGGATCGGCGTCCCGATGAGGTCCGAGTCCCCGGGCGAGCCGATCCGGAGAATGGATACCGTCGTGACGGCGTCGATCGTCTGAGAAACCGGGTACGTCCGGCCCGCGGAGAAGACGACGTCCCCCATCGGATCGATGGTGAGGTTCTCGACGCGGACGATCTCGGACTCGTAGTCGTCCGTGTCCACCGGGTCGCCGGCCGTGAACTGGGCGAGCGTGACCGTCTGCGTGGCCGGCAAAGCGTTGCCGCGCGAGAGGACCTGGAACGCATCGTAGAGGATGTTGTCGATCTCGGTCAGGCCCGAGCCTGGCGTCCCGGCGACGGGCTGGAACTCGATGAGGCGGCCGGTCACCTGAATGCGGTCGCCCACCCGGACGCTGCCGTTGGCGAGGGCGAGCGCGAACGGCGAGCCGGTCGTCCCGAAGACCGCGATGCCCGCCGTCTCGTCCTGAATCCAGGCGTAGCGGCCAAGCGCGCGCGTGACACTCCCCTCGACAGCGACGGTCGTGAGCGGCGTGAACGCGCGGGCGGTCGAGACCGTGGCGTAGAATTGCCCTCGTATCTCATACGAGTAAAAGGACGAGTGGACGTCGGCGTTGAGGCTACCGACCTGGAGCGCCGTCGCCTGCTCGGGCGTCAGCGTGAACGTGTTGGCTGCGGCCGCAAACGACCCGCCGCGCGCGCCGGCGTCGACCGTCGGGGCGAGCGAAAAGAGGATCGGGCCGTATTCGCCTGCCGGCCCGGCGTGGATGTGCGCCTCGACGTAGGTGCCGACGAGCCCGTCGAACGTGCCCGTCACGACGAGCGTCGTCCCGGTGAGCGTCGCGGAGACGCTGCCACTCGCAGGCGTGGACCCGCGGAGCGTGGCTGTGTAGGACTGGGCCGAGGCCGGCGCGGCCAGGACGAGAAGCGCGAGCAGCGGCAGGGCCGCGCGGCGGAGGATCGGACGGGACATCGGAACCGTGGGGTGAAACGAAAACGGGCCGGGCACCGCAGTGTCCGGCCCGCCCAAAGCGCATCGGCCTGGTGGAGAGGCTTAGCGGACGACCGTGACGGTCTGTGTGACCGAGCCCGCGCCCGCCGTCAGACGCAGCACGTACACGCCCGGCGCGAACCCGGCCGTGTTCAGCGTCGCCGACTGCGCCCCCGACACGACGCCCTGCGCGAGCACCGCGACCTCGCGCCCGAGCACGTCGTAGACCGCGAGGCGCACGTCCTGAGCCGTCTCGGTCGAGAAGCGGACGAGCGCCGAGCCGCGGAGCGGGTTGGCGACGTCGAGCGAGAGGCGGCCGGCCGGCGTCTCCGCCGTCGCCGTGCCGCCCGCCGTGACGTCCGAGGCGAGGATCGGCTGGAGCTGGAAGGCTCCGACCGGCGGCGTCGCCGTGTCGAACTGGCTGATGACGCCCGTGATGGTCGCCGTCGGCATCGGCACGGCGAGGCCGTCGACGTCGGTGTCGTTGGCACCGACGATGCGCAGCGAGACCGCGTTCGTGGACGACGAGGCGTCGGTGATGCCGTAGGTCGTCGCGGCCGTGAACGGGCTCGCGCCGGTGATGGTGACGTTCTGGACGCGGACGAGCTCGGACTCGTAGTCCTCACCGTTCGTCTCCAGCTGGGCCAGCGTGACCGTCTGCGCGGCCGGCGGCGCGCCCGCGGCGCCGATCGTGAACGTCGTCAGGTCGTTCGTGGTCGCGTTGGGCTGGTTGATCTGGAGCAGGCCGCGGAACTCGGTGAGCTTGCCCGTGACCGTGATCGTCGTGCCGGGCGCGATCGTGCCCGCGGCGACGGCGTCGAAGAACGTGCCGCTGAACTGGCGGATCGAGAGGCCGCCCGTGGCGTCCTGGAACTGCGTGAACGCACCCTTCGAGCGCGAGACGACGCCCGTCACGGTGACGACCGTGTTGGCGCCGGCCGCGCGCGCAGCGCCGATCGTGATGCCGGGGCCGAGCTGGCCCCGGACCTCGCCGCCGCCGAACGTCGCCGAGTGGACGTTGACGTAGAGGCCGTTCGCCTGGAGCGCCGTCACCTGTGCCGCCGTCAGCGTGAACGTGTTGGTCGCGGCCGGGAACGAGCCGCCGCGCGCGCCGGCGTCGACCGTCGGGGCGAGGGTGAAGATCACCGCACCGGCCTCGGCCGACGTCCCGGTGTGGATGTGCGACATCGCGTAGTCGCTGGTGAGGCCCGCGAACGAGCCCGTCACGACGAGCGTCGTGCCGGTGAGGGTCGCGGAGACGGTGCCAGTCGCGGTCGACGCGTTGGGCGTCGGGCGCTCGTTGGAGCCGGCGAGCGAGGCGACGTAGGACTGAGCGTAGGCCGGGGCGGCCAGGACGAGAAGCGCGAGCAGCGGCAGGGCCGCGCGGCGGAGTGTCGAGACGAGCATGGGACGGGGCGGGAGGAGAGGGGCGAAACGAGAACGGGCCGGGCGCCGAGGCGCCCGGCCCGTCCGGGAGGCTTCGAGAAGC
>JBBSUZ010000358.1:0-2586 GCA_038233965.1 Rhodothermales bacterium
CCTACCGCGGCGCCCCGATCGAGGCGCTCTACTCGTCGTCCTCGGGCGGCCACACGGCCAACAACGAGGCCATCTGGCTCACGGCCCCCGTCCCCTACCTCCGCGGCGTCCCGGACCCGTACGACGACGCCGCGCCCGACCACGCGTGGCGCACCACGGCCGACGCCGCACGCGTCCACGGCGTCCTCGCGCGGCGCTACGGCGGGACCGTCACCGGCATCGAGGTCGCCGAGCGCTCGGCCGAGGGCCGCGCCGTCCGCATCCGCCTCGTCGGCACGCCGACCATCATCTCGGGCGCGGACTTCCGGACGGTCGTCAACGGCACGCTCGGCTGGCGGACCGTCCGCAGCACGCTGTTCTCGGTCTCGACCGAGGGCGGCCAGGTCGTCTTCACCGGCGGCGGCTTCGGCCACGGCGTCGGGATGAGCCAGTACGGCGCACGCGGGCAGGCGCGGGCCGGCCGGACGTACCTCGACATCCTGGGCTTCTACTTCTCGGGCACGGAGATCGGCGGCGGCGACGCGCCCGTCCTGCTCGCCTCAGATGCGCCGCGGCAGATGACGCCGCGCGGGGCCCAGCAGGCCCCGTGGCCCGCGACGCAGACCGAGGCGACGTCGGCCCCGCGCGCGACCGCACCGCGGGCGACGGCCCCGAGTGCACCCCGCGCGAGCGCCCCGAGCGCATCCGCACCGCGCCCGTCCGCTCCGAGTGTTCAGAGCACGACGCCGCGCGCGACCGCACCTGCCCCGCCGCGCCCGTCGGCTTCGAGTCCCCCGCCCGCAACCCGCCGCGGCGGCTGGTAATTCCGGCTCAGGCCTCCCGCAGACGCGTCAGGACGGCGCCCTCGTCGGGGCGCAGGTGCAGGCTGTCGCGGGTCACGGGCGTCGCTCCGTGCGTCGAGACCGCCATCGCCCACGGACCGGCGGGAAGCCGCACCGCCGTCTCGCCGCCGACGTTCAGGAGCACGAGCGCCCGGCTCTCGCCCGCTGCGCGTTCGTAGCCAAAGACGGACTCGGGCAGACCGTCGACAGCGCGAAACGTGCCGGCGTGAAGCGAGGGCGTCGCACGGCGCAGCGCGAGCAGGCGGTGGTAGAGCGTCAGCAGTGAGTCCGGGTCGGCGAGTTGCGAGGCGACGTTGAGCGCCTCGTGGCCGGCGTGGAGCGGTAGCCAGAGCGCCTCGGGATCGGCAGACGAGAAGCCGGCCGCGGGCGACGCGTCCCACGCCATCGGCGTCCGCCCCGAGTCGCGGCCCGTGCCCGGCACGCGGAGGCCGGCAGGGTCGCGGACGCGCTCGGGCGGGACGTCGACGTCGGGTGTGCCGATCTCGTCACCGGCGTAGAGCGTCGGCGTGCCGCGGAGCGTCGTCAGCAGGACGGCCGCGAGGCGCGCGCCGGCGGGCCCGATGCGGCTCGCGAGGCGGCGCTCGTCGTGCGACCCGAGCACGTAGCTCGGCCACGCGCCGGCTGGCAGCGCGGCCTCGATGGCCTCGACGTGCGCGCGCAGGTCTGCGGCCGTCCAGGGCGTGCCGAGCAGGCCAAAGTTCAGCGGGACGTGCAGTTCGGGCGCGTCGGGCGTGCCGAAGTAGGACGCCCACTGCGGCAGGTCGCGGCCCAGGTGGATCTCGCCGAACAGCACCCGCTCTCGCCCGTCGTGCAGGTCGACCGCCTCGCGGAACGTCCGGAAATAGCCGTGGACGTCCGGGTGGGCGCGGTCGCGGACGTGCTGCTGGCGGTCGTAGTCCGTGACGGGCTTGTGCCCCGCGTCCGGGTGCGGCTCGGGCGGGTTGTCGCGGAACGCCGGGTCCTTGGCGATGTGGACGGCCGTGTCGATGCGGAAGCCGTCGACGCCGCGGTTCATCCAGAAGCGGAGCGTGCCGAGGAGCGCGTCGCGGAGGGCGGGCGAGCGCCAGTTGGTGTCGGGCTGCGAGGGCAGGAACGAGTGCAGGTAGTACTGGCCCGTCGCGTCGTCCCACGTCCACGCCGGGCCGCCGAAGGCCGAGAGCCAGTTGTTCGGCGGCCCGCCGTCCGGGGCGGCGTCGCGCCAGACGTACCAGTCGCGGTGCGGGCTGTCGCGGCTCTGCCGGCTGCTCTGGAACCACGGATGCTGGTCCGACGAGTGGTTCGGCACCCAGTCCACGACGACGCGCAGGCCGAGGCCGTGCGCCCTAGCGACGAGGCGGTCGAACGCATCGAGACTGCCGTAGAGCGGGTCGACGTCGCAGTAGTCCGCGACGTCGTAGCCGCCGTCGTCGCCGGGCGACGGGTAGAACGGGCTGATCCAGACGGCGTCAGCGCCGAGGTCCTTGATGTAGGCGAGACGCTCGGTGATGCCGTCGAGGTCGCCCGAGCCTTCGCCGCCGGAGTCCTGGAACGAGCGCGGATAGACCTGGTAGAGAACGCCCGTTTCCCACCACGGACGAGGCGTGCGCCTCATCGCACCACGAGCACGCGCCGCGTCGCCGCGCCGGCATCGCCCGCCAGCCGGACGACATAGACGCCCGCCGCAAGTCCGCCCGAGGTGTCCCACGTGAGGATGCTCGTCCCGGCCGGCATCGGCCCGTCGTGCAGAATGGCGACCGTTCGGCCG
>JBBSUZ010000359.1:0-2572 GCA_038233965.1 Rhodothermales bacterium
CAGTCGAGGAGTGGTTTGATACGTTCCCAGTGGGAGTCCGTCAGGTCGGAGTCGTAGCTGTGGCTGAGAGGTCTGGGCATGGCTCTGGCAGTCTTGTCGAGTGGTATCCACAAGATCTGACGGACTCCCGCCCACGGGCCGACTGACAATCCTCAACGCCCTCTTAATGCAGCATGAAGCCATCAAATGCCGTCATTCCCGGCCCCGACCGGGAATCCAGAGTCGGAGCACGCCGCTCGACACACTGGATTCCCGCGTGCGCGGGAATGACGGCAGGTGAAAGAGCATTCATAGTCAGTCTCTAGGAGCGGAACGCCGGCGGGGCCGGCGGCGGGGGCGGAGGCGCGGGCGGGGCCGGGGGCGCAGGCGGAGCAGGCGGCGGCGGCATCGTGATCACCACGGTGTCGACGTCGCCCGAAGCGGATGCGTCGGAGACGGCGCGCATCGTGAACAGCGACAGCGCGAGCCCGAGGGCGACGAGGAGGCGCTTCTGGAGGCGCGAGAGCGGAAGGGTCGTCATCTGCGGAGCGGATAGGTGCCTCCCTGACGGAGCCGGCGCGCCCGGGTTGCAGCCGATCAGCGCCGCGCGAGCACCCAGTGGACGCGCTCGGTCTGCGGACCGGCCCGGCGCATCGTGAACTCGGCGTACGCCGCGCGCTCGGTCAGCGGGCTCGCAGCGACGAGCGCCCGGAACTCGTCCAGCGTGTACGCGCGCTGGACGTGTGTCTCGGTGCGCGTCGGCTCGCCCGGAGCCGTCAACCGGAACGTTGTCGTATGGAGGCCGGTCGCGGTGTCGAAGCGGCTCGTGCGGGCGTAGGTGAACGCTTCGGTCTCGCCCGCGTCGTCGAAGTCGGCGGCGTGGTTGAGCGAGTTGGCGGGCGTCGACTGGTCCACGATGGCGATGCCGCCTGGCGCGAGCGCGTCGGCGATGTGACCGAGCAGGACGCCGACGTCGGCCGGGTCGAGCAGGTAATTGAGGCCGTCGTAGAGCAGCAGCACGACGTCGGCGGGCGGGGCGGGGACGGGCTCGCGGAAGTCCAGCACGCCGAACGTGACGGGCGAGGCGACCGTCGCGGTGCGGGCCTGCACGATCATCGCCTCGGAGCCGTCGAAGGCGCGGATGCTGTAGCCGGCGGGCTCCGGACCGAGCGGCTGGAGCTGCTCGGCGAGCGCGCCCGTCCCGCACCCGAGCTCGATGAGGGACGCCGCGCCAGGCCGGTGCGCGTCGATGATGCGCTGGACGTGCTCGGCCCACATCGCGTAGTCGACGTGTTCCATCACGGCGTCGTAGCCGGCGGCGAGGAGCGAGTACGGCGGGGCAGTCATGCGGACGTCGGTGGGTCTGGCTGGAAGATGCGCACGCTCAGGCGGCGCGGCGGCGGGCCATCGCGGCGGCCATCCGGATCGCGGCGACCATCGACGCGGGATCGGCAACGCCCGTGCCGGCGACGTCGAAGGCGGTGCCGTGGTCCGGGCTCGTCCGCACGACGGGCAGGCCGAGCGTGACGTTGACGCCCGCGCCCTGCGCGAGCGCCTTGAACGGCGCGAGGCCCTGGTCATGGTACATCGCCACGACGGCGTCGGCGCGCGTCCACGCCTGACGGCCGAAGAAGGCGTCGGCGGGGAACGGGCCCGTCGCGTCGATGCCGCGCTCGCGGAGGCGGGCGACGGCGGGCGCGATGATGTCGCGCTCCTCGGTGCCGAGGACGCCGCCGTCGCCAGCGTGCGGGTTCAGGCCGAGGACGGCGAGGCGCGGCGCGTCGATGCCGAGGCTCGACCGGAGCGCGCCGGCGAGCGTCGTGCAAATGGCCTCGATGCGCTCTGCCGTGACGAGCGCGGCGACGGCGGCGACGGGCACGTGGACCGTCACGAGCGCAACGCGGAGCGGCCCGGCGGGCAGGTCGGCCGCGAGCACCATCACGACCGTCCCGGCGCCGGTGATCGACTGGAGCATCTCGGTGTGGCCGGGGAACGGCGAGCCGGCCGCGTGGATCGCCTCCTTGGAGATCGGAGCCGTCACGAGCCCGTCCGCCTGGCCGGCGATGCAGAGCACCGTCGCGTGCTCGATGGCGGCGATGGCCTGCCGTCCGCCCTCAGCCGTCGTCGCGCCCCACTCGAACACGCCCGGACGTCCGGGCTCCGGGTCCAGCACGGCGAGCGTGCCATCGGGGACGTCCTCGTCCAGCGTCCTGATTACGTAGATGAGCCCGAGCCCGAGCGCCTCGGTCTGCGCCCGCAGCACATCCGCAGACCCGACGGCCACGACGCGCGCGACGTCGGCGACGAGCGGCGCGGCGCGGAGGACGACCTCGGGGCCGATCCCGTTCGGGTCGCCGGTGGTGAGCAGGAGCGTCGGTCGCGTCATGTTCGTCGGCTGTCGTTTCGATCGATGGTAGGTAGACCGCTGCGGGGTGCAGGGTGAATTGGACCGACCCACCACCCCGCCGGGGCCCGACGTCGAGGTTGTCGGCGTCCGACGTCAACCGCCTCCCTCCATACGTGTCATCCTGAACTCGTTTCAGGATCTGCGTTTCATCGGCGTCTGACGAATGCAAAAGACAGATCCTGAAAC
>JBBSUZ010000360.1:0-2567 GCA_038233965.1 Rhodothermales bacterium
CCCGCCGATCCAGACGCCTGCGATCAGGAACGGCGTGCGCGTGCCGAGGTCGAGCGCGAGCAGGATCGTGACGAGCCCGTTCTGGACCGTCGCCACCAGGAGCCCGCCGAGGAATGCCTGCGGGGCGCCGATGCGCGTGTTCTCGCCCTGGTCCGAGCGGAAGATGCCGACGACGAAGCCCATCAGCGTCTTGACGAGCGCGTTGAGGCCCATCATCTGCGGGTTCGTCAGGACGTCCATGAGCAGGCCTGCCGAGAAGCCCGCGATGGCGCCGGCCATGCGCCCGCGCTTGATGGCCGTGACGGCGACGAAGAGCAGCACCACGTCCGGCACGACGCCCCAGAGGCCGAGTTGCTCGAAGACGAGCCACTGCGCGAGCACGACGCCGATGCCAGTGAGGATGCGGCGGAGGGTTACGGGCATGAAAGGCGGAAAGTGCAGGTTGGAGGTTGGAGCTTGAAGAGCGCGACGTCAGAGCGAATGTGTAAAGCGGCAGGACCTATCCATTCTCCAAACTTCAAACGCCAAACGATTCAGTCGTCCCCGTCGGCGCCAACGGACGTGTCGGCGCGGCGGCCCGTCGCGAGCGAGCGGACGATCCCGTCCATCGCGCCCGTGATGCGAGAGCCCTGCGCCGTGTAGTTGTTCGCCATGATCGAGAAGGCGAGTAGGCGGCCGTCCGGGCCGGTGACGTAGCCGGAGAGGCAGCGCGCGTACGCGATCGAGCCCGTCTTGGCGCGCACGGGCACGCCGTCGAGGCGGTTGCGGAGCGTGCTCCCGGCCCCGCCACCCGTCGGCAGCGACGCCATGAACACGGACGCCGCGGGCTGCGTGCGCATGTAGCGCAGCAGCGCCACCATCGCGGACGGCGTGATGAGGTCCTTGCGCGAGAGGCCCGACCCGTCCATCAGCGAGAGGTCCGAGACGCGCTCGGCGCCGGCCCGCGACAGCAGCGCCCGCACTCGGGCGACGCCCGCCGCCGTCGTGCCCTCCGGCGTGACCGCGCGCAGCAGGTGCTCGGCGTAGAGGTTGTCGGACTCCTTGTTGGTGTGCTCCACGATGCGCGCGAGCGTCGGCGAGACGCTCACGAGGAGCGGCTCAGCCGCGCCGTACGCCGGCTTCCGGTCGAGGTCGTCGACGTCCCACAGCGTCGCCTGCGAGACGTCGATGCCGGCCGCGGCGAGGCGCGCGGCGAACGCGTGGACGGCGTAGCGCGTCGGGTTGGCGACGGGCACCTGAATCGTGGACGCGCGGCCCGTGGTGGAGCCCGAGACGAGGAACTCGTCGGAGCCGAGCGCGCGGCGGATCTGGAGGCGCCCGCGCGGCTCGTCGGCCTCGCCCTCGTCGTGCGACTCCGAGCGGCGCGTCGTCTCGCGGCGGACCGTCGCGAACCCGTCCGGGCTCGCCTCGACGCGCCCGTTCGCGACGCGCAGGCCGAGCAGGTTGTCGGCGTAGGTCAGGCCGCCGATGGCCGGCGCATACGTCTCGGTCGTGACGTGCGTGACGTCCCAGCCCTCGGGATAGGGCTCGTCGTCCGTCCGGTCGTCGTCGCCGATGATGCGGCCCTCGATGCGGCGCACGCCCGCCGCCGCCAGCGCCGCGGCCCAGCGCGAGAGCGGGTTGCCGAGCCCGTCCATTTCGTCCGTCCCGAACGTCGGGTCCGCGGAGCCGCGGATGACGAGGTCGCCGCGAAGCGTCCCGCCCTGCACCGTCTGCTCACCAGGCGGGCCCAAGTGGTAGAGCCCGGTCGTGAAGCGGAAGTCCGGCCCGAGCGCGTCGAGCGCGGTCGCGGTCGTGAACAGCTTGAGCGTCGAGGCGGGCAGCAGCAGTCCGTTCGCGCCGCGGCTCACCACGACGCGCCCGGTCTCGGCGTCGACGGCGAGAATGCCCCAGATGGCGGACGGCAGCGCGACGTCGGACAGGATCTCGTCGACGGCGGCGGCGGTCGTGGCGTCGACCCCGCCCGCGTCGGCCGTGGCCGTCGCGGGCGCGGCGAGGCCCCACGCGCCGAGCACGGCGATGAGGAGGAGCAGCGCGGACGCGCGGCGGCGCAGAGCAGGACGGGACATCGGGGCGCGGGGTTGACCGTCTCGGAAGCTACGCGGCCCGCCGGCCTGCAGCCCGCGGCCGACCGTCCCGCACCCGACGTCGCCGCTATCTTGCCCGCCCACGCTGCCCGACTCGCCCGATGGCCTCCCCCCGCACCCGCTCCACCGCGCGCCGCTCGGCGCACCCGGTGACGCGCCCCGCGCAGGGCCGCGCCGCCCTCCGCGGCACGGCAACGATGCCCTTCGACCGCCTCAACTACCGCTTGCTGCTCATCGCGTGCGGCGTCGTCGTACTCGGCTACACGCTGATGGTGATCGACAACGCGACGAGCGACAACCCGGTCGACAGCGCCGTCTCGCTCATCATCGCGCCGCTCCTGCTGCTCGCGGGCTACGTCGGCATCGCCGGCGCCGTCCTGTGGGGCACGCCGGGCGACCCGCCGCCGGACGTCGCCGTGCCGGTCGAGGTCGTCGATGCGTAGCATCGCCGTCCTGCTCGCGCTCGGGCTGCTCGCCAGC
>JBBSUZ010000361.1:0-2563 GCA_038233965.1 Rhodothermales bacterium
CGCCGGAACGATCCGCCAGCTCTTCGCGACGTCGATGGGCGAGAACGCCGTCCACGGCTCGGACTCCGCCGAGAACGGCGTCAAGGAGGGCCGCTACTTCTTTAGCGAAGCGGAGATCGTCTCGAACGGCGCCGACGTCGTCGACGCCTGAGGCCAGCGTGTCTCTCCCTCGCGGCCGGCGTTCCTCACGGGGCGCCGGCCGCGTCGTATCGTGCCGAACCACTCGCCTGCTGACCTCCGTGAGCCGCGCTCAACGCATCATCCTGGCCGTCGGCGCTGCGGCTCTCGTGCTCGCGCTGCTCTTCCCGGCCTGGGCGACCGGCGAGGGCATCACGCTCCGCGTCCTGACGCGCCCCATCTGGAGCCCGCCGCCGGGCGCGCCCCTCGACGGGATCGCGAACGCCTCGATGGCGATCCGGCTCGTGGTCATCGCCGCAGCCACCGCAGCCGCGTGGCTGGCCCTCGGCCTTAAGTCGCAGCGCTTCCGGGCACGGCGAGACGCGCACATGATGGAGGGCCACCCGGGCACGCCGCCGAAGTAGCCGCGTGCTCCCACCGTGTCTGTCAGCCGCCGGCGTCCGGGCTGCCGGTGAGCAGGTAGAGGACGGCCATCCGGACCGCCACCCCGTTCGTGACCTGGTTCAGGATCACCGCGCGGTCGGACTCCGCGACTTCGCCCGCCAGTTCGACGCCGAGGTTGACCGGGCCCGGGTGCATCACCCAGAGGTCCGGATTCCGCTCGAGGTGCTCACCGCGGAGGCCGTAGCGCGCGTGGTACTCGCGCAGGCTCGGCAGGAGCGGCGCCGCGCCCGACGCCTGCCGCTCGAGCTGGATGCGCAGCGCCATCGCCACGTCGCAGCCGTCGAGCGCGTCATCGAGCGAGTCGGTCACCCGCAGGCGGCCCGGGCCGGCGAGGCCGTCGGCCATCGCCTCGATGCCGACCGGCATCATCGTGCGCGGCCCGCAGAGCGTGACGTGTGCGCCGAGCGCGGTGAGCGCGTAGACGTTCGAGCGGGCGACGCGGCTCGCCGCGATGTCGCCGATGATGGCGACGCGCAGGCCGCGGAAGTCGAGCGCATCGAGGCCGGCCAAGCGCGGGACGTCGAGGTCCGCGACCGTGAGCGCGTCGAGCAGGCCCTGCGTCGGGTGCTCGTGCTGCCCGTCGCCGGCGTTCACCACGACGCCGTCGATGCAGCGCGTGAGAAAGTGTGCCGCGCCGGCCGAGCGGTGCCGGATCACGGCCACCTCGACCTTCATCGCCTCGATGTTGCGGGCCGTGTCGCGCAGCGTCTCGCCCTTGGTCACGGACGAGGTCGCGGACGTGAAGCTCATCACGTCCGCCGAGAGTCGCTTTTCGGCGAGCTCGAAGGAGAGGCGCGTCCGGGTCGAGTTCTCGAAGAAGAGGTTGCAGACGGTCACGCCGCGGAGGCTCGGGACGCGCTTGATCGGGCGCGCGAGGATGTCGCGGAACGTGCGGGCGGTCTGCAGCACGAGCCGGAGTTCGGCCGCGGGCATGCCGGCGAGGCCGAGCAGGTGGCGGCTCGTGAGGCGCGTCGCGGTCTCGGGCGTCATGGCGCGGTCTGGGGCGCCCGTTCGGCAGTGACGAGCCACACGCCGTCGCCGCCGTCGGCCTCCGCGAGGCGCACGCTGACGCGCTCGCCGGGCGCGGTCGGGACGGTCCGGCCCACGAAGTCCGGCGCGACGGGCAGCTCGCGCAGGCCACGGTCCACGAGCGCGAGCAGGCGGACGCTGGCCGGCCGGCCCATGTCCATCAGCGCGTCGAGCGCCGCGCGCGTCGAGCGGCCGGTGTAGACGACGTCGTCGACGAGCACGAGGTCGAGGCCGTCGAGGTCGAACGGGATGCGCGTCTCGCGCGTGACGAGCGGCAGGGCGTGGCGCCGTGCCGCCGTCCCGAACCCGCCGACGTCGTCGCGGTAGAGCGTCGCGTCCAGCGTCCCGAGCGGCAGGCGGACGCCCGCGAAGGCCTCGACGCGGTCGCGGAGGCGCCGCGCGAGGTGCACGCCGCGCGTCTGCAGCCCGACGATGGCCGCGCGGCCCGGCGCGTCGAGCGTTTCGGCGACCTGCCGGGCGAGACGATCGAGCGTCCGGGCCATGTCGGCCTCGTCCATCAGGAGAGCCTTGACGCGGTCGGGCGGGGTCATGTGCCGAAGGTACGCCGCGTGGTTGCCGGAGGTCGGCGTGGCCTGGTACAGACGGACCATCGCCGGCGCGCGGGCGGCGGCTAGCTTCGGCCGTCACCCGCCGCGCCGCGATGGAAGCCCCCCGCCCGTCCGATCCGCTCCCGGACGCCTCGCGCGCCGCGACGCTCGCCAACCCGTCGCCCCGGCCGCCGTACGCGAAAAAGACCGTGTGGGCGTGGGCCCTCTACGACTTCGCCAACTCGGCCTTCACGACGCTCGTCGTGACGTTCGTCTACGCGACGTTCTTCACCAAGGGCATGGTGCTCGGCGCGGACGGGCTGCCGGACGAGATCGCGGGCTCGGCGCTCTGGAGCCGCGGCGTCGGCCTGACGGCGCTGCTCGTCGCCGTGATGTCGCCGTTC
>JBBSUZ010000362.1:0-2557 GCA_038233965.1 Rhodothermales bacterium
ACGGCTTCCACCTGTCCGAGGGCAAGGCGCGCCTCTACCCGCTCGAGTGGACGCCCCCGAGCGAGGCACCCGACGCCGAGTACGACCTGCACCTCAACACGGGCCGCAACCTCGAGCACTTCCACGTCGGCAACCAGACGCACCGCTCGGCCGGGCTCAACGCGCTCGTGCCGGGCACATACGTCGAGATCGGCGAGCCGCTCGCGGCCGAGCGCGGCATTGCAACCGGCGACTGGGTGCGTCTCGTCTCGCGCCGCGGGAAGGTCCGCGTCCAGGCGCTCGTGTCGGACCAGGTGGAGGGCAACCAGCTCTACATGCCGCTCTCGTCGGCCGAGCACGCCGTGAACTACCTCACGTCGAGCCACCTCGACCCGGACAGCCACACGCCGGCGTACAAGGAACTGGCGGTCCGGATGGAGCGCCTCGACGGCGAGAAACCGGGCCGACGCCCGATCCCGGCCACGCACCACCGCTACGGTTCGCCGACGCCGCAGACGGGGGCCGAGGTCGAGCGCAAGTGGGCGCGCGAGGACTACGCGCTGCCCGTGCTCCAGCGCCCGCCCGTCGGCTACTCCGCGCCCGCCGGCTATCCCGCCACGACGGGCTCCTGACTCCGCTCCCTTTTCCCTGACGATCGCGACCCTATCCCCACCGTCATCCTGAGCGGAGGCCCGCAGGGCCGCAGTCGAAGGATCTCTGCCGAGCGGTGTAACCCGACAGCGCGCTGCCCCTCGGCCGTCTGCTCGGTAGAGATCCTTCGACAAGCTCAGGATGACGATGTAGTGAGGGTTTTGCTCGACCAACCCGCGCCTCACGATGGCACAGCCGATCGACTTCGACTACCCCAAGGGCCCGCCCGGCCAGCAGACGTTCACGGCCGCGGACGACGTCGCGCGGCTCGTCGAGACGCTGCATGCGTCGGGCGCGCTGCGCGTCGCGAACGGCCTCGTCGCGCAGTTCGGCGACGTCATGGCCGTCGTGCTCAAAGGCCTCGACACGGAGGCCGGGCGGACGGGCCTCGCCAACGTGTTGACGCTCGTCAAGCTCGCCGGGCACATCAACGCAGATGGCCTCGACCGCTTCGCCGTCGCCCTCGAACGCGGCCTCGCTGTGGCCGGCGAGCGCCTCGACGCGCCCGACGACGACGCACCCGGCTCGCTCGCCGTCCTGCGCAAACTCGCCGACCCGAACGTCCGCCGCGGCCTCGACGCCGCGCTGACGCTGCTCGGCACGCTCGGCGCCGAGCTGCACGACCCGACGCCGGGCGTCTACTCGAACCACGACGGCAAGGACGGCGCGCGCGCATGACGGGCACGACGCCGGGCGTCGCCGTGCGGCGCGTCGTGCGCGTCCGCGACGGGCAGCTCGACGTCGCCGATGACGCCGTCGCGGCCGAGGAGCCGCTCGAGATCCGGCTGGCGTGGGGCGACCGCGTGCAGCGCCTCGCCGTCACGATGCGGACGCCCGGGCACGACGCCGACCTCGCCGTCGGCTTCCTCGCGGGCGAAGGCGTCGTGGGTACGCCCGCGGACGTCGTCGATGCCTTCCACACGCCGTTGCAGGGCGGCGCGGACGATCCGAACGTCGTCGTCGTGCGCCTCGCCCAGGGTGTCCGGTTCGACGTCTCGCGCCTCGAGCGGCACGTCTACACGACGTCGAGCTGCGGCGTGTGCGGCAAGGCGTCGCTGGAGGCCGTGCGGGCGATCCGCGGACCCGCCTTGCCTGGCGGTCCGCGCCTCACGCCCGAGACGATTCTCGCGCTCCCGGCTGCGCTGCGCCGCGCTCAGAGCGCGTTCGACCAGACCGGCGGCCTCCACGCCGCGGCCCTCTTCGACGCCGACGGGTCGCTGCTCATCGTCCGCGAGGACGTCGGGCGGCACAACGCGGTCGACAAGACGGTCGGCTCGTTCCTGCGCGCCGGCGCGGGCGTCCCGCCCGAGAGCGTGCTGCTCGTGAGCGGGCGCGCGAGCTTCGAGCTCGTCCAGAAGGCCGTCGCGGCGGGCATTCCGGTCCTCGCCGCCGTCGGCGCGCCGTCTAGCCTCGCCGTGGACCTCGCGGCGGACGCCGGGCTGACGCTCGTCGGGTTCGTCCGCGACGGCCGCTTCAACGTCTACGCCGGCGCGCAGCGCCTCGCCCTGTGAAACTCCGCATCGACGGCGCGACGCTGCGCCTGCGCCTGATGCCCGACGACGTCCGCCGCCTCGCCGATGCCGGCTCCGTGACGGACACGATGCCGGTCGGCCCGGGCGCGGCACTGACGCTCGGGCTCACGACGGGCGACGCGCTCGGCGTCACGCTCGCCGATCATGTCCTGACGATTCGGGTGCCGACTGTGTGGGCCGAGCGGTGGGCCACGGGCGACGACGCCCCGCTCGACGGAACGGTCGACGCCGGTGAGGGCCGGACGCTGGCCGTGCGCGTCGAGCCCGACGGCGCCTGCCGACACGACGGAGCGTGAGCCGGGCTCTCGGGCTCTGGAAAAAGGCAACGCGCCGCCCCGTCAGAGAGACGGGGCGGCGCGTCTGGCCCGGTAGGTCATGGCGGTGACCATCCGGGA
>JBBSUZ010000363.1:0-2536 GCA_038233965.1 Rhodothermales bacterium
CGCGATGGACTGCTTGGCGCCGTTCGAGCAGATCACCTGCGCGGGCGTCACGTCGAGGCCGTTGACGCGCGTGAGCTTGTCCGCGATCGCGGCGCGCAGCTCGGGTGTGCCGGCGTTGGCGGTGTAGCCGAACTTTTCGTCGCGGAGCGCCTGATGGGCGGCCTCGACGATCGGCGCGGGCGTCGGGAAGTCCGGCTCGCCAGCCGAGAGGCCGATGACGTCGACGCCCTCGCGGCGGAGGGCGGCGGCGCGGGCCGTGATGGCGAGCGTCGCGGACGGCTGCATGGCCGCGACGAAGGGGTTGAGCGTCTGGAACTGCGGGTCCATGGTCCGGGCGGCGGGCGGTCCGGCCAAGCTACGCGCCCGAGGCGACAGGCTTCTCCCCAAGTGCCCGCGCGACGGCCGGCGGCACGAACGAGGCGACGTCGCCGCCCCAGCGGTGGATGTCGCGGACGATGGACGCGGCGACGAACGCCTGATCCTCGGCGGGCGGGAAGAAGACGGTCTGGACGCCCGGCGCGAGGCGCCTGTTGGCGACGGCCATGCGCATCTCGTAGTCGAAGTCCGACACCTGCCGCAGCCCGCGCACGAGCGCGACGGCCCCGCAAGCGCGCGCGTGGTCCACGAGCAACCCCTCGAAGACGGCGACCGTGACGCGGTCCGCGCCGTCCATACCGGCGATGCTCTCATGCACGAGGGCGACGCGCTCGTCGGCCGAGAAGAGCGTCTGCTTGGACGCGTTCACGGCGACCGTCACCTCGACGCGGTCGAACACGGCGAGCGCGCGCTCGAGCACGTCGAGGTGGCCGAGCGTGACGGGGTCGAAGGTGCCGGGGTAGAGGGCGAGGCGCATGCGTCGGGTGGGACTGGGGGCGCGGCCCGCCGCATTGGACGTCCGCGTCGGGCGCGTGCATTGGACGTTGGGGCACAGCATGCTGTGCCCGGCGATCCGGTTGGCGATTCGTGTGGACGGGCACAGCAAGCTGTGCCCCTGCGTGATTCCGACAATGTCGGCGACGTCCCCGTCAGGCCGCGTCGAAGATGGAGACGACGGTCTGCCCGTACGCCCGCGCGACGACGAGGCCCGGCGCGTCCGCGAAGTCGTGGCGGTTGTCGTGCTCGAGCACGAACAGCGCGTCGGGGTCGAGGTGGGGACGGACGAGCGCGGGCAGGGCCGGAATGTCGGCGAGGTCGTAGGGCGGGTCCGCGAAGGCGAGGCCGAAGGGGCGACCGCGAAGCGGGCGGCGCAGGAACGCGAGCACGTCGGCCCGAATGGGTGTGACGGTGAGGCCGAGCGCGGCGGCGTTGGCCTTGGCGACGGCGAGCGACGGGCTGTGGCGCTCGACGAGCGTCGCTGAGGCCGCGCCGCGGCTGAGGGCTTCGAGACCGAGCGCGCCCGAGCCCGCGAAGAGGTCGAGCACAGCGAGTCCGTCGAGGTCGACGCGCGCGCCGACGAGGTTGAACAGCGCCTCCCGCACGCGCTCCGACGTCGGGCGCGTGTCGCGGCCGGGCGGGGCCGCGATCGTGCGCCCCGAGAGGGCGCCGCCGATGATCCGCACTAGACCGTGGCCGCGGCCGCCGGCGAGGCCGCGAGCGCGGCCCCGAGCACGGGCGCGAAGGCCGCGAGCTCCCACGCCGTCGCGTCCTCGACGGGCTGCCCGAACAGGCCGATCGGGTTGAGCGGCACGGCGGCCGAGCCCGCGAGCGACGCGAGGACGTCCAGGCGCCCGCCCTCGGCGTCGCCGACAGCGAAGACGCGCCCGACGGACGCGGCGTCGAGGCCGGCGGCGTCGAGCGCGGCGAGGGCGTAGTAGGCCGTGTCCTCGGGCGTCGTGCCGGGCCCGTGGTGCGCGAACGTGAACGCGCCGCCGCTCACGACGACGGCCTCGGTGTGGTCGCCGTGGGCCCCGACGACGAGGTCCGGCGCGCCGCCGGCGTCACTGCCGAGCGCCTGCACGACGGCCGCGATGGAGCGCCCGGCGTCGGCGACGTCGTACGACGCGACGCCGAGCACGGCGGCGAGCCGGCCCAAGCGCACATGGACCGCCTCGGGCACGTGGAGCACGTGGTACCACAGCCGCGCGCCGTCCGCCGCACCCGCGGGAGATGCCTCGGCGCGGACCGGCACGGCGCGCACGCGGACCGGCACGGCCGGCGGGATGTCGGCGAGCAGCGCGGCCTCCTGCCGGATCTGCCCGTCGCGGTCGGCCGCAGCGAGCCCGGCCGGGAGCGGCGTGAAGAAGGCCGTCGACGCCGTCGCGGGGACAGCCACGACGAGCGCGCGCGCCGCCGTCCCGGCGAAGACGTCGCGCAGGGCATCCTCGACCGCCGTCAGGGCCGCGTCGTCGTCGGCGCGGAAGAGCGCGGCCTCGACGTTGGTCTCGAAGTCGCACGCGCCGAGGCGCACGAGGCGCGGGCCGGGCGCGACCTCGGCATAGCGCATGACGTGCCCGCTGAAGCCGAGCACGGCGAGCGTCGGCGGGGTGGCGGGGGACGGATCGGACATGGGCGCGGGCGCGGGCGGAGCGCCAATATC
>JBBSUZ010000364.1:0-2534 GCA_038233965.1 Rhodothermales bacterium
CCACACGGCTACCGCTTTCACGCCCGTTCCGCGCCGAACCCGGCGCCGCCCGGCTACGTTACGCGCTCACCCCCACGCCCCCGACCCTGTTGGCCGACACCGCCGCCCGCGCCCCGCACACCGAGCGTCCCGACGCCCCGGCTGTCTCCTCGCGTGACCGACTTCGACCTCGATGCCTACGACTTCTCGCTGCCCGCGGACCTCATCGCGCAGCGCCCGCCCGAGCGCCGCGACGGCGCCCGGATGCTCGTCCTCGACCGCGCGACGGGCCGGATCGAGGACCGCCTGTTTGCGGACCTGCCGTCGGTCGTGCGCCCGCACGACGTCGTCGTGACCAACGACACGCGCGTCGTGCCCGCCCGGCTCGTCGGGGCGCGGTCCGGCGGCGGCAAGGCCGAGCTGTTCCTGGTGCGCCGGATCGGGCTCGGGGTGTGGGACTGCCTCGCGCGCCCGGGCCGCAAGCTCCGCGGCGGCCGCGTGACCCTCGACGCCGGCCTCGAGGCCGACATCGAGTCCGTCGATGAGGAGAGCGGCCACCGCCGCGTCCGCTTCACGCGCACCGGCGTGCCGTTCGTGAGTGCGGTCGAGGAGACGGCCGCGCTCGACGCGGCCGGCCAGATGCCGTTGCCGCCGTACGTCGACCGCGAGCGGCCGGACGACGCGGACCGCGAGCGCTACCAGACCGTCTTCGCCCGCGAGCGCGGAGCCGTCGCCGCGCCGACGGCCGGTCTGCACTTCACGCCCGAGACGTTCGAGCGCCTCGCTGCGGCCGGAGCGACGCACGCGAGCGTGACGCTGCACGTCGGCTACGGCACGTTCGAGCCGGTCCACGCGGCCGACCTCCGCGAGCACACGGTCGCGGCCGAGGACGTCGAGGTGAGCGCGGCGGCGGCCGAGGCCGTCGTCGCGGCCCGGGCGGCCGGCGGGCGCGTCGTGGCCGTCGGCACGACGACGACGCGGGCGCTCGAGACCGCCGCGGCGTCCGGGACGATCGGGACGTTCCGCGGGCCGACCGACCTCACGGTGACGCCGGGCTACCGCTTCCGCGCGGTCGACGCCCTGCTGACCAACTTCCACCTGCCGAAGTCCAGCCTGCTCGTGCTCGTCGCGGCCTTCGCCGGCCGCGAGGCGACGCTGGAGGCCTACCGCCACGCCGTCGCCGCGCGCTACCGCTTCTACTCGTACGGCGACTGCATGCTGATCGTCTGACGGCCTGCCGGCCCGTCCGGCCCGGTCTCAGGCGCTCTGCGCGACGCTGTCCCGCAGCTCCTCGGCGAGCATGGCCACGACGTCCGGGAGGCGGTTCGTCTGGGCATAGCGGGCGCGCTGGCGCTCGTAGCTCGCGTTGTCGACGAGGGCCTCGACGCTCGCGAGCTCGTCCGCGCAGCCGAGGCGCGCGGCGACGGGCGCGAGGCGGCTGATGAGCTCCGGGACGAGCATCCGCAGCGGCCCGTGGTCGCCGTCGTTGGTCAGGATGACGTCCGCGTCGAGGCCGTGGCGGCAGGCGCGCCACTTGTTCTCGCGCAGGATCCACGGCTGCAGGATGCCCATCGGGGCGCCGGCCTCGTAGCGCTCGCCGAGCACGACGACGAGGCACTGCACGAGGGCCGTGAGCGCCGCTATCTCCTCGAGCGTGCTCGGCGCGTCGCAGATGCGGATCTCGAGCGTGCCGAAGCTCGGGTGCGGGCGGATGTCCCACCAGATCTCGCGCACCGACTCGATCGCGCCGGCCCGCACGAGCGTGTTCATGAACGTCTGGAACTCGCCGTAGTTGGCGAGGCGGTACGGGAGGCCGGCCGTCGGCATGGCCTCGAAGATCTTGGACCGCGCCGATGCCAGCCCCGTGTCCTCGAAGTCGATGAACGGGCTGGACGCCGACAGCGCGAGCAGGTGCGGGATATAGGTCGTGAGCGCGTTCATGATCGCGATCGCCTTCTCGCCCGAGCCCACGCCGACGTGGATGTGCAGGCCGTAGATGAGCAGCCGCCGCGCGGGCCACTGGATCTTGTCGACGAGCGTCTGGTAGCGGTCGTTGGGGAAGATCTTCTGGTCGCGCCACTGCCCGAAGGGGTGCGTCCCGGCCGAGGCGAACGTCATCCCCATCTCGTCGCCGAGGCTGTAGAGCTCGCGCATCGACGCGCGCAAGTCCGCCGTCGTCTCGGCGACGTCTTTGCAGATGCCGGTGATGACCTCGACCGTGGACTGCGTGAGCTCCTGCTTGATCTTCGGGTGGTCCCCGACGCGGTCCAGGATCATCGTCGAGCCCTGCTTGAGGTTGCAGGTCTGCGGGTCCAGGATCTGCAGCTCCACCTCGACGCCGAGCGTCGGCGCGGGCGAGCCGTGGAAGGGGATGCGGGCGGGTGCGTCGCTAAGAACGGGGTCCATCGGGCGGGGCGTGGCGGTGCCCGAAGGTAGTGGGGAGGGTGGAAAGGTGAAAGGGGTGGAAAGGTGGAAGGGGAAAGGCGGATCACGCGCGCCCTGTGCATTTCCCCTTCAACCCTTCCTCCCTTTAACCCTTTTCCGGGAACAGGTCG
>JBBSUZ010000365.1:0-2509 GCA_038233965.1 Rhodothermales bacterium
GCCCGCCGCGACGTCCCCGTCTTCCTCTCGGTCGGCTACGCCGCGTGCCACTGGTGCCACGTGATGGCCCACGAGTCGTTCGAGGACGCCGGCGTCGCGGCCGCGCTCAACGCCGCATTCGTGTGCGTCAAGGTCGACCGCGAGGAGCGGCCGGACGTCGACGGGATCTACATGGACGCCTGTCTGGCCGTCCACGGCCACGGCGGCTGGCCGCTGACGGCGCTGCTCGCGCCGGACCGTCGCCCGTTCTACGTCGCGACGTATCTCCCGCCGACGTCGCGGCCCGGGCGTGTCGGCGTGACGGAACTGGCGGCCGGCGCGTCGCGGGCGTGGCGCGACGACCGCGCGGGCATCCTCGCCTCGGCGACCGATCTCACGGCCGCACTCATCGCCGACGGTGACGACGGGGCACGTCCGCCCGACACCGCGGCGGCGGCCGAAGCTCTGCGTGGGATGGCCGACGCGGAGCACGGCGGCTTCGGGCGCGCGCCCAAGTTTCCGACCCCGCACCACGCCCTGTTCCTCCTCGCCGAAGCACGCCGCACGGGCGACGAGTCTCTGGTGACGCTCGCCGTAGATGCACTCCGGGCCATCGACCGCGGCGGCATCTCGGACGTCCTCGGCGGCGGCATCCACCGCTACGCGACCGACCGCGCGTGGCTGCTGCCGCACTTCGAGAAGATGCTGACGGACCAGGCACTGTTCGCCCTCGCCTGTACCGAGGCCGCCCTCACGACGGGCGACGAGGACCTGAAACGCGCCGCGCTCGGCACGCTCGGCTACGTCCTCCGCGACCTCCGCCTGCCGCCGGGGCACCCGCACGCGGGCCTGTTCGCGACGTCCGAGGACGCCGACTCGCCCGGGCTGGACGGGCACAGTCACGAGGGCGCGTTCTACCTCTGGTCCGAAGCCGACCTGCTCGACGTGCTCGGGACCGACGACGCCGCCCTCGCCCGCCGCGCGTTCGGCACGACGCCCGAGGGCACGTTCGTCGACGAGGCGACGGGACGCCGCGACGGCACCAACGTCCTCCACCGTGTCGATGCGGATGCGCTCGCGGACCCGCGATTTCCGGCCGTCTGCCAGACGCTGTTCGACGCCCGCGCCGGACGTCCGCGCCCGGGGCTGGACGACAAGGCGCTCGCGGACGGAAACGGCCTGACGCTCGCCGCGCTCGCCGTCGCCGCCCGCGCCTTCGGCCGCCCCGACCTCGCGACGGCCATGCGCGAGACGGCCGACACGCTCCTCGGCACGTTCCGGCGCCCCGATGGCGGCCTCTGGCACCGCGCACCGACCGACGCCGAACCCGGCGTCCCCGGACTCCTCGACGACTCGGCCTTCACCGTCTGGGGTCTCCTCGAAACGTATCAGACCACGTTCGACGTGGCCGACCTCGACGCCGCGCTCGCCCTCCACGCCGACGCCGAGCGCCGCTTCTCGGACGACACGGGCACGCTGTTCGTCTCCGAAGCTGGCGCGGCCGACCTCATCGCGCGCCGTCCGAGTCGCCACGACGGGGCCGTCCCGGCCGGCGCGAGTGTCCACCTCTGGAACGCGCTCCGCCTCGCCGCCCTCACCGAAGACGACGCCCTCGGCGACGCCGCGCGCGCGCGCCTCGGCTCGGCCGAGCACCCGACGGGCCAGACGATGCGCCTCCGCGCCGCCCTCCAGGCCGACGCGCCCGTCACGATCGTCGTCGGCGCCCACGACGCGCCCGACACGCGGGCGATGCTCGACGCGCTCCGAACGGTCCCCGGCGCGCTCGTCGGGGTGCGGGACGGTCCGACGGCGCGGGTCGGGAATGCGGACCAGACGATGACCGACGGGCGGGCGACGGCCTACGTCTGCCGCCACGGCGCGTGCCTCGAGCCGACGGCCGATCCGGCGCGGGCGGCGGCGCTCGCGCGTGGATAACGCATGACATAGCCGCCGGGCCGCCGGTCGAAACCGCCGGGCCGGTATACTCGGCAGCGGCCGTGCCGATACGTCCGACGTCCCCTCGCCCCGATCTCATTCGAATGTCCGGAACCCCCGATCAGCCCCGTCGCCGCGCCCTCCTCACTGGCGTCACCGGCCAGGACGGCTCCTACCTCGCCGAGCTGCTCCTCGCGAAGGGCTACGAGGTCCACGGCCTCAAGCGCCGCGCATCCTCCTTCAACACGCAGCGCGTGGACCACCTCTACGAGGACCCGCACGAGACGGACGTCAACTTCCGGATGCACTACGGGGACATGACGGACTCGACGAACCTCATCCGGATCGTCCAGGACGTGCAGCCCGACGAGATCTACAACCTCGCCGCGATGAGCCACGTCGCCGTGAGCTTCGAGACGCCCGAGTACACCGCCAACGCGGACGGGATCGGGACGCTGCGCCTGCTCGAGGCCATCCGCATCCTCGGCATGGAGCAGAAGACGCGCTTCTACCAGGCCTCCACGTCCGAGCTGTACGGGCTCGTCCGCGAGACGCCGCAGTCCGAGACGACGCCGTTCTCCCCGCGCAGCCCGTA
>JBBSUZ010000366.1:0-2480 GCA_038233965.1 Rhodothermales bacterium
ACGACGATGGCCATGTGCGTGTTGGTGCGCTGGAAGTCCGCGAGCATGTCGTCGAGCGGCTTGGCCGGCGGGACGAAGAGCGGTTTGCGCGCGATGGTAGTCCAGTCGACCTCGGCGTCGGGATCGTCGTTCAGGCGCGGCAGCAGGTCCTTGGCGTAGACGACGCCGAGGACGCGGTCGATGGAGGCGGTGTAGAGCGGGAAGCGGCTGTGGCCGCTCTCGCGGATGAGCTGAAGGGCCTGCCCGAGCGGCGCGTCGTCCGGCAGGCCCGTCATGTCGACGCGGGACACCATGACCTCGCGGACCGTCGTCTCGCCGAAGTCGACGATGGAGTGGATGAGCGCGTGCTCGCCCTCTTCGAGCGAGCCCTGCGCCTCGCCGACGTCGGCCATCGTCTTGAGGTCCTCGGACGAGATCGGCTCGACGGCCTGCTGGACGCGGCTCTGGAGGCCATGCGCGGCCGCGGCGAGGACGTCCGCGAGCGGGGCGACGAGGCGCACGAGCGGGCTCAGGAGGGGCGCGAGGCGCTGCGCCGTCGCCGTCGGGCGGCGGCTGGCGATGAGCTTCGGCGCGATCTCGCTCACGACGAGGATCGCGAATGTGACGACGGCCACGTTGAGCACGAGCGCGACCGTCGGGTCCCACCCGTTGACGCGGGCGAACACGTCCACGAGCCGCGACGCGATGAGCGCGATGCCGACGTTGGCGACCGTGTTGAGCAGCAGGATCGCGACGAGCAGCCGCCGCGAGCGCTCCAGCAGCGCGAGCACGCGCTTGGCGGACGCCGTGTTCTGTTCGGCGAGGGCCTCGCGCTCGCCGGCCGAGAGCGAGAACAGCGCGACCTCGCTCGCCGAGCACAGCGCCGAGAAGGCGAGCAGCACGATGAGCACGCCGGCCTGAGCCGCGAGCGCCGTGGGGCCGGGAAGGACGGCCGGGAGGGCCGTCTGCGCCGCCGCGACGGCGGCGGCGAGGAGAGGGGGAGGCTCCAAGTGGAGACCGGGCGGGACAGCAGGCGGAACGCGTCCGAAGATAGCGAGCGGCACGGTCGGGGCGGGTCCGGATTCGCCGGACGCTCCGGCCCGGCTGCCGGACGTGCGCGCGGGGCGGCGTCCCGGCGGATGCCGCCCCGCGCACGGGCCGTCAGAGGCGTCGGGCAGGTGCCCGCCGGATCAGAACGGGAGGTCGTCGTCGGGCGAGAAGTCGTACTCCGTGTCCGACGCCGCCTTGGGCTGCTGCGGGCGCTGCGCCGGCGGGCGGCCGCCGCCCCCGTCGTTGCCCCCACCGCCGTCGTTGCCGCCGTAGCCACCGCCGCCACCGCCGGAGCGGGGCGCGGCCTGCTGCCGCGGGGCGCGCTCGGACTGGTCGTACTCGTCACCACCGCCGCCGCCGCCCTTGCCGCCGAGCATCTGCATCTCGCGCACCTTGATCTCGGTCGAGTAGCGTGTGTTGCCGTCCTTGTCCTCCCACTGCCGCGTCTGGAGCGAGCCCTCGAAGTACGCCTGCGAGCCCTTCTTGAGGTACTCGCCGCAGATCTCCGCGAGCCGCGCCCACGCCACGACCGTGTGCCACTCGGTGTTCTCGACCATGTTGCCGTCGCGGTCCTTGTACGACTCGCTCGTCGCGACCCGCATGTTGCAGACGGCGGTGCCGCTGCCCGTGTACCGCAGCTCGGGGTCCTGGCCGAGGTTGCCGACGAGAATGACCTTGTTGATTCCGCGTGCCATGATGGCGTGTGGATGTGAACGCGTCGCCGCGTTCGGTGCGGGGAGTGCTCGTGGGAGCGTCCCGCGTACATGAATCCGCCGGTCCGGAAGTGGCCGGCTGTCGGGTAAACCGCGCCGCTCGGGCTGGCCGGGAAGCCGGGGCCGTCGAGCGCGTTCGGCAGGATAGACGCGGCGGAGGGCCGGACGTAACCTGCACACCATCAAAATATCGCGTGCCCTGTGTCAGCCGACCGTCACACCCTCCCGCCCGTCCACGTCTTTCCCTACGAGGTCGCCGACCTCGACCTGCTCGACGCCGACCGGGCGGCCGCCGACGCGCCGCTCTTCGAGGACTTCGTCGCCATCGTGCACCGCCTGCGCCGCGACTGCCCGTGGGATCGGGAGCAGACGCACGCCTCGACGGCCCACCTCACGCTCGAAGAGGCCTACGAGGTCGCGGACGCCGCCCGGCGCGGCGAGCCGCGCGCGCTCGCGGCCGAACTCGGCGACCTCTTCCTGCACGTCCTCTTCCACGCTGACATCGCCGAGACGGCCGGCACGTTCACGCTGAGCGACGTCATGCGGGCCATCATGGCGAAGCTCGTCCGCCGCCACCCGCACGTCTTCGGCGATGACGTCGCGGCCGGGACGGGCGAGGTGCTGCGGAACTGGGAGGCGATCAAGCAGCAGGCGCGCCGCGACGCCGGCGCGGCCGCGCCGTCCGCGCTCGACGGCGGGCCGGCCGCGAGGCCGGCCCGGCTCCGCGCCGCGCGCGGG
>JBBSUZ010000367.1:0-2477 GCA_038233965.1 Rhodothermales bacterium
GACGACGGCGGCGGTGAGGCGGACCGGCGGCACGAGCGTCTCGGGCCATGCGAGCAGCACCCGGGCGCGCGTCGCCGCCCGGGCGTCAGAGGCGTAGACGATGGCGGCGTCGGCCGCGCCGTGCTCGACGGCGGCCGCGGCAGCGCGGACGTCCTGCATCGGCACGACGCGCGGCGCGAGGCGCTCCCACAGCCCCGCAGATTCGAGTGCGGCGCGGGCATAGCGTCCGGCCGGGACGGCGGCGGGGTCGGCGAGGGCGAGGCGCTCGACGCGCAGCAGGTCGTCGGGACGCGCCATCAGCGTTGCGCCGGGCGCGCCGAGCACGACGAGCGCGTTGCCCGCGAGGTCACGCGCGGGTCCATCCGCGAGACCCGCCGCTGCGAGCGAGTCGGTCCACTCCGGCGACGCCGAGAACAGGACGTCGGCAGGCGCGCCGGCCTCGATCTGCCGCTCGAGCATCGACGACGCGCCGACGCTGACCGTCACCCGGACGTCCGGGTGGGCCGCCGCGAACGAGTCGGCGAGCGCGCCTGCGACGTCCGTGAGCGATGCCGCGGCGAAGACGATGGTCTCACGCGGGGCGTCGGCGCGGGGCGCGCACGCGGCGAGTGACGTCGCGGTCAGGACCAGCAGGATGAGCGGTCTCATGGCGCGATGCGGGGCACGGCGACCCACTCGGCCGGCCCGTCGGCGTAGTGCTCGCGCTTCCAGATCGGCACGCGCGCCTTGACCTCGTCGAGCGCCCAGCGGCACGCGTCGAAGGCGGCCTGCCGGTGCGCCGCCGCCGCGCCGACCCAGACGGCCGTCTCGCCGAGCGCGAGGTGGCCGGTCCGGTGAACCGCGCAGACCGCCTCGACCGCGAACCGCTCGCGCGCCTCGTCCATGACGCGCGAGCCTTCGCTGAGCGCGAGCGCGTCGTACGCGTGGTACTCGAGCGACTCGACCGAGCGGCCCTCGGCGTGGTTGCGGACGAGTCCCTCGAAGGCCACGACGCCGCCTGCTGCGCCGGGCGGCGCGAGGGCGACGAGCGCGGCCCGGCAGGCAGCGGCGTCGAGCGGCTCGGCGGAGAGAAGGAAGGTCATCCGCCAGCGGAGGGCGCGAGGAAGACGACCGTGTCGCCCTCGGCGAGCCGCACGTCCCACCCGGCGAAGGCGTCGTTGACGGCGACGCGCGCCCACGCCTCGGGCTGCGCCGGTACGGCGGCGCCGAACAGCTCGGCGCAGAGCGCGAGCGGCGTCGGCGCGTCCGTCTCGACGCGCTCGGCGTCGCAGCCGCGGGCGTCGCGGAAGACGGAAAAGTGCAGCAGGTGCAGCGTCACGGCTGTTGTCCGAGGTCGGCGAGGATGGCGGCGCGGTCTTCGGGCGTGTTGGCGTTGGCGAGCGCCGCCGGGTCCGGCGCGTCGATGAGGAGGACGCCGGGCGGCGTGTCCCGCATCAGGAAGCGGCGCGGACAGGCGGCGCCGGCCTCAGCCCCAGCGAGAAGGCCGGCGCGCGCGGTGGGTTCCCAGATCGCGCAGAGCGGCTCGGGCGAGGCGTCGCGCGGGCTCCGGAAGGCCGTCGCGAGGCGCGCCGGGTCGCGGGCGTCGACGAGCGCGGCCAGCGTCGCAGCGTCGAGCAGCGGCAGATCGCACGCGACGACCAGGAACGCGGCGTCGGGGTGGGCGGCGAGGGCGGAGACGATGCCGGCGGCGGGCCCGCGGAACGAGACGGCGTCCGGGATGACGTCCACGCCGGGCAGGCGAGCGGCCGGGTCGTCGGGGTCGGCGACGGAGACGAAGACGTGGGCGCAGACGCCGGCGAGGAGGCGGGCGGTGCGGGCGGCCTGCGGCTCGCCGTGGTACTCCAGCGCCCACTTCGGCGCGCCCATGCGCCGGCTCTGCCCGCCGACGAGGACGAGGCCGAACAGCGGCGTGAGGTTGGCAAGCGGACGGCTTGGGAGCACAGGTTCGTTGACGTTCGCGTCGCTGCCCCTCACCCTGACCCTCTCCCGAGGGAGAGGGGACGTCGTAGAGGCGTCGTGCGATGATCAGGACGGATCGTGAGCATGTTCATTCGGAGGGTGCGGTGACGTCGCGGCGGCCGCCTGTTTTGGAGAGGAGGCGCGTCTCGGCGATGACGATGTCGTGCGAGATGCCTTTGCACATGTCGTAGACGGCGAGGGCGGCGCCGTAGACGCCGGCGAGCGCCTCCATCTCGACGCCGGTCCGGCCCGTCGTCGCGACCTCGCACTCGATCACGACCGTCGCCCGCCCGTCTGGACCGTCGTGGCCCGACGTGTCGAGGCGGATGTCGAATGTGCAGCGGTCGAGCGCGAGCGGGTGGCAGAGCAGGATGAGGTCGCTCGCCTTCTTGGCGGCCTGCGTGCCCGTCAGGACGGCCGTGTGGAAGACGGGGCCTTTCGGCCCGCGGATGTCGTCGCCGTCGAACAGGTCGGCGACGGCGGGTGGGAGCACGACGAGCGCGCGCGCTCGGGCCGTC
>JBBSUZ010000368.1:0-2476 GCA_038233965.1 Rhodothermales bacterium
AAGCCGGCGCGGCCGATCGCGGCGACGAGGATGTCGGCCTGGCGCGTGATAGCGGGCAGGTCGCGGGTCCGGCTGTGGCAGACCGTGACCGTCGCGTCCAGCCCGCGGCCGAGCAGCAGGCCCGCCATCGGCTTGCCGACGATGTCGGACCGCCCGATGATGACGGCGTGCGCGCCGACCGTCGGGACGCCCGCCCGCTTCAGCATCTCGACGATGCCGGCGGGCGTGCACGGCGCCAGGGCAGGCTCGCCGAGCCACAGCCGGCCGACGTTGACCGGGTGGAAGCCGTCGACGTCCTTGGCCGGATCGACGGCGCGGACGACGGCCGGCGTGTCCACCGCGTCCGGCAGCGGGAGTTGGACGAGGATGCCGTCGACGGCGTCGTCCGCGTTGAGGCGCGCGACGAGGGCGAGGATCTCGGCCGTCGTGGACGTGTCGGGCCGCCGGATCGTCTCGGCGTCGAGGCCCGCCTCGCGCGCCGCGCGCTCCTTGGCACGGACGTACGACTCGGACGCCGGGTGCGCCCCGACGAGCACGACGCGCAGGCCGGGCGCGCGGCCCGTCCGTGCCCGGAATGCGGCAGCGTCACGGGCGACGTCGGCGCGAACGTCGGCGGCGAGGGCGGTTCCATCGAGCAGGCGAGCCATTGCGTTGAGGGTGGGGACGAGGTGAGTGTCGTTCCGGGAGAGTTGGACAGGCGAAGGGACCAGAGGATGCCGCCCATCCTCACCCCACTCCAAACGTCGACCTCCAAACTCTCGCACCGAGGAGGTCCGAGCCGGGTCACGGACCGTCACGCCGAGTCTACCGCCGGTAGCTTCCGGCATGCCCGACGCCGACGCCGTCTCCGCGCCGCCCGAGGCGCTCGCCGCACTCCGCGGGACATGGCGCTACGACGCCTTCCGCCCCGGGCAGGCCGAGGCCGTCGCCGCCGTCCTCTCCGGGCGCGACGCGCTCGCCGTGCTCCCGACCGGCGGCGGCAAGTCGCTGACGTACCAGGTGCCGGCGGTCGTCGCGGCGCCGCGCCGGGCCGTCGTGCTCGTCGTGTCGCCGCTCATCGCCCTCATGCGCGACCAGGTCGACGCTCTGGCACGCCGCGGCGTCGCGGCGGCGATGGCGCACTCGGGGATGTCGCCGCGGGACCAGGACCAGCTATGGACGGACGCGGAGTTCGGGCGCTACCGCCTTGTCTACGTCACGCCCGAGCGCCTCCAGACCGACCTCTTCCGCGCCCGCGCCGCCCGCCTGCCCGTCGCCCTGCTGGCCGTGGACGAGGCGCACTGCGTCTCGGAATGGGGCCACGACTTCCGCCCGGCCTACCGCCGCATCGCCGAGGTCCGCCCGCTCCTGACGGATTCGGACGGGACGCCGACGCCCGTCCTCGCCGTCACCGCGACCGCCACGCCGGACGTCCGCCGCGACATCGTCGAGCAGCTCGACCTGCGCGACCCGGCGCTCATCGTGCGCGGCTTCGACCGACCCAACCTCATCTGGTCCGTCACACACACGTCGGACCGGGAGCGGCGTGCAACCGACCTGCTGCGCGAGGCGAACGGAGCGGCGCTCGTCTACGCCGGCACGCGCAAGGCGACGGAAGCGTGGGCGGCCCGGTTGTCGCGTGCCGGGCTCCGCGCGGAGGCCTACCACGCCGGTCTCGCGCCGGCGAAGCGTGACGCGGTCCAGGCACGCTGGATCGCCGGCGAGACGCCGATTCTCGCCGCGACGAGCGCCTTCGGCATGGGCATCGACAAGCCCGACGTCCGCGCCGTCGTCCACGTCGCTCTCCCGCCGACGCTCGAGGCGTACTACCAGGAGGCCGGCCGGGCCGGACGCGACGGCCTGCCGTCCGCCGCCGCGCTCCTCGTGGCGCCGGACGACGACCGGACGCCGCGTCGCATGGCCGAGACGAGCCACCCGCTCGCGCCCGAGGTCCAGGCCGTCTATGCCGCCGCTGGCAGCCTCGCCCAGCTCGCGATCGGCTCCGAGCCCGACGGCCCGATCACGCTCGACGCAGCGCGCCTCGCGACCGTCGCCGGCCTCCCGCCGCCGACGGTCCGGGCAGCCGTCGAGCGGCTGGCGCAGGCGGGCGTGTGGTCGGTGTCGGAGGCGACGCGCGACTTGGTCCGTGTGCCCGGCGGACCGTCGGCGCTGCGCCAGTTTGAGCGCGACGCTGCGCCGGGCGTCGCCGCGTTCGTCGGGGCCGTGCTGCGCGTGCTCCCGGCCGAGGCCTTCGCCGGCTGGACGTCGCTGCCCCTCGAGGCGCTCGTGAAACGGGCCGAGTTGCCCGAGGCGCGCGTGCGGGCCGGGCTCGCGTTTCTGGCTCAGCGCCGGCTCGTCGAGGTGCAGCCGGCCGGCGCGGGCTCGCTGCGCGTGACGTGGGCCGGGCCACGCACCGAGCGCATCCCGCTCGACGCCCTCGGGCTGGAGCGGGCGCGCGCGCGGGCGTTCGCCCGGTTGGACGAGGTCGTCGCCTACG
>JBBSUZ010000369.1:0-2476 GCA_038233965.1 Rhodothermales bacterium
AGGGCGTATTCGGGCTCGCCATGTACCACCCGACGTTCGGGCTCCAGCGCGACCGAATCTAGGAAGCGTCCCAGGCCGTGACGCTCGGGCCGAGGGGGGCAGTCGGCGTCGAGCCGTGGCAGCGCGTCGTGGATGCGATGGCACCGCCCGAGGCGCCGCCCGCGAACGTGGACGTGTGCTACGACGACGCCCTCGCGCTGCCGTCGCAGATCACGATCACACAGGCCGAGTCCGCCTCCGAGATCGTGATGACGTTCTCGAACCTCCGCGCGGTCGACGCGCCCGGCGACAGCGTGTTCACGCTCGCCACGCCGCCCGGCTACTCGGTCGTCCCGTACGACCGCTCGGGCGAGCCGCTCGTGGCCGTCGGTGCCCCCGCGCCGGCGCTCGACCTCATCGCGGAGGACGGCACGGCGGTCCGCCTCGACACCTTCGCCGGCCAAGTCGTCCTGCTCGACTTCTGGGGCACATGGTGCGGCCCGTGCGTCGAGGCCCTGCCCCGCCTCGACGCGCTCCACCGCGCCTACCCCGACCTCGTCATGCTCGGCCTCGCGTCGTACGAGGACGCCGAGACCGATCCGGCCGCGTTCGCCCGGCAGCGCGGCGCGACGTACCCGATCGTGCGCGCACCCGAGGCGACCGTCGATGCGTACCGCGTTCGCGCCTTCCCGACCTATTACCTCATCGGCCCCGACGGGGCCGTCCGCTTCGCCGCCGTCCACGACGACGACCCCGAGGCCGAGGCGCACCTCCGCACCGCCGTCGCCGACCTGCTCGGCCCGCCCCGCTAACCGATGTTTACCGGAATCGTCGAAGAGGTCGCGCGCGTCGCGGCCGTGACCCCGCTGGAAGGCGGCCGCCGCCTGCGCCTCGCCTGCTCGTTCGCCGCAGAGCTAGCCGTCGACGAGAGCGTCGCCGTGGCCGGCGTGTGCCTGACCGTCGTGCAGCAGGACGCCGAGGCGTTCGAGGCCGTCGCCGTCGAGGAGACGCTGAGCAAGACGTCGCTCGGCCGCCTCACTGCGGGGCAGGGCGTCAACGTCGAGCGCGCGGTCCGCCTCGGTGGCCGCCTCGATGGACACCTCGTGCAGGGCCACGTGGACACGACGGGCGAGATCGTCACCGTCGAGACGCTCGCGGACTCGCACCTCGTCACGGTCGCGTATCCCGCCGAGCACTCCGACCTCGTCATCCCGCGCGGCAGCATCTGCGTCGACGGCATCTCGCTCACCGTCGCCCGCCTGGACGACGCCGGGCCGCCGACATTTTCGCTCGCGATCATCCCGCACACGTGGGAAAAGACGACGGCAGGCACGTGGGAGGCCGGCCAGACCGTCAACCTCGAGTTCGACCTCGTCGGCAAGTACGTGCTCCGCGCGTCGGCGCGGCGGGACGAAATGGCAGGCCGGTAGCGAGGCAGCCTGTCAGCATCCGACCGAACGGGTCGGACGGAACGTCAGACCGGCTCAGGGTTGCCCCGACGCCGCTCTGGGAAATGATCCGCGAACCGGCCCGTGTGTCCGCGCAAAACGGCAGACCGGGCGTCGTGGCACGCTCCGTGCAAGGCTCTTGGTACGTCACCGCCCGCCGATTGCCATGAGCGCTCTCTCCGCCGCCCGCCTCAACCCGACTTCGGTCCTCCTCCGCCTCGGGTTCCTGTCGGCCGCCGTCATGAGCCTCCTGGTGTTCTAGGCTGACCGGCTGTCCTCGGGCAGCTCACGTCGGCGCGCACACCCCGCCCCTCTCCCGCGCGCCCACCCTCTGCTTTTTCCCGTCTCGACCGTTTCCCGTCTTTCCTGCCTTTCTCTTCGGGTCCCCTCTTTTGCCCGACGTTGCCGCCCCGGCCAGACCCTCACCCGGTCCGGCCGGGGCGGCGACCTGTTCGGGCCTGTCGCGGGCCGAGCGCGATTCCATCCGAGGCGCACCCGGCCCCGCCCGGCCCCGGGCTAGCTTGGCCTGGGTCCGCCCCGCGCCCTGATGCAGCTCATCGCCGACCTCGACGTGCTCGACCAGCTCGATGCCGTCCCCCCCGTCTCGTCCGCGCCCGACGCGCGCACGGCCGACCGACCGCACACGCCCGCCGCGACGACGCGCGCGGACGGCCAGCGCAGCGTCTACATCGAGACCTACGGCTGCCAGATGAACGTCGCCGACTCCGAGGTCGTCGCCGCGATCCTGCAGGCCGAGGGCTACGCGCTCGCCGCAACCGACGCCGAGGCCGACGTCGTGCTCATCAACACGTGCGCGATCCGCGAGAAGGCCGAGGACCGCGTGCGGGCCCGCCTCGGGACGCTCCGCGCGCGCAAGACGGCCCGCCTCGCCGCCCGCCAGCCGGACCTCACGATCGGCGTCCTCGGGTGCATGGCCGAGCGTCTGCGCACCAAGCTCCTCGACCAGGAAAAGCTCGTCGACGTCGTCGCCGGGCCGGACGCCTACCGCGACCTGCCGCGCCTGCTCGCCGACACGCGCGAGACCGGGC
>JBBSUZ010000370.1:0-2462 GCA_038233965.1 Rhodothermales bacterium
AGCTTGATGTACTGGATCTGCTGGGGCGAGAGCTTCTGCTGAAGCGACTGGCTCTGGCGAAGGTTCAGCATGGCGAAGGGAGGAGTCCGGAGCGGTATCGGCTGCCCGGCAGAGCAGGTTAACGGGCCTGAACAGGCGTGCCGGAGGAGTCGGGGTGGATGCCGAGGTCCTCGCGGCGCTGGTCGAGGGCGTCGCGGAAGCGGGCGAACCAGTCCGGGCCGTAGCGGCGCGTCAGCGGGGGCTCGAGGAAGTCGGCGAGCTGGGTGCCGGTGCGGCGGCCGTGCGGGATGGCCGGTCGGCAGAGGTCGATCTGCTCGTAGTTGAGGACGTCCACGGCGTCCTCGCCCGTCCCGTACTGCTCGACGCGGATGGGGTAGAGGTGGCACGAGAGCGGCTTCTCCCAGTCCGTCTTGCCCGCCCAGTACGCGTGCTGGATCGAGCACTTGGCGACGCCGCGGTCGTAGACGACGAACACGCACTCGCGGCCGCGGACGACCGTCGTGCCGTAGCCCTCCTTCTCGTTGCCCTCCCACGTGCCGTTTTTCGCGATCTCGTGGAGCGCCTCGGGGCGGAGGTCGTCGCGGACGATCTCGAGCGCGGCCTCGACGCGGGGCAGCTCGTCTTCGGTCAGCGGCGCGCCGCGGTCTCCGTGGACGCAGCAGCCGCCGAGGCACGAGCCGAGGTGGCACGCGAAGGGCGCATCCAGGAGCGCGTCGGAGACGAGGACGTGGTCGACTGCAAACATGGAGCCAAGGTAGGCCCGTGGCGCGGCATCGGGCACGCGCCCGGGCGCTCCGGAGCGCCGGCGCACAAAAAAGCGGCCGGCCGGCCCTCGCGAGAGAGCCGGCCGGCCGTGACGCCGGGCCTGCGGGCGATCCCCCACCACAGGGAACTGCCGCCGGTCCGGATTGGGAGACGCGCGCTAGACCGCGCGCGCCGTGTGCCGACCGAGGAGCGTCCCCCCGGGCGCCGACGGTCGGTCTGCGCCGTGCCCGGTGACGGCGCGGTAGGCGCGGCGCAGCGCCTCGGCGTCGCCGTAGCCGACGGCGCGGCTGACGGCGCGCAGGCTGCGGGAGCCGGCGGTGAGCAGGCGCTCGGCCTCCTCGACGCGGAGCCGCCGGATCAGCGCGCGCGGCGTCTCGCCGGTCGCGGCGACGAGCAGGCGCCGCAGGTGGCGGTCGGTCATGCCGAGCATCTCGGCGAGGCGCGCGACGCCGAACTGCGGGTCGCGGAGACGGGAGACAGCGAGGGCTTCGGCGCGGTCTGCGAAATCGGCCACGGGGGTGGGTTCGGTGAGCCCCCAACATCCCGCCGGTCGGCCCTGCCGTGCCGGCCATCGGCACTGCCAGACCGGACATTCTGCACCGAAAACCGGCCTGTCTGTCCCGTCAGGCCAGTCCGGCCTCGGACGGCTGCACGCCGCGGACGGCCACGAACGCGCGCCGGAATCCCTCGGCGTCGGCATACCCGACGGCCGCCGCCGTCTCCTTGACCGAGTGCGTCCCGGCCGCGATCAGCAGGGCGCCGGCCATGACGCGGGCCCGCCGGATGCGGTCCGCCGGCGTGTCGCCCGAGACCGCGCGCAGCTTGCGCCGCAGCTGCCGTGGCGAGAGCGCGAGCGTCTCGGCCAGCGCCTCGACGCTGAACAGCGCGTCACCGAGTCCGGCCGTGATCGCGTCGTCGACGCTCGCGAGGAAGCGCGTCTCGGCGGGGGAGAGGGCCGGCGGTGCGGGCTCCGACCCGGGTGCCGAGTCGCCCCGGCGCAGCTCGCCGGACGCGCCGTCGCCCGAGCGGCCGTCGAGGGCGGCCAGCGCCGAGAAGCGGTCGCGGAGGCGCTGCCGCTCGGCGACGAGCGCCGCCGCCTGCGCGCGGAGCACGGCGGCGTCGAACGGCTTGGCGAGGTAGCCGTCGGCGCCGGCGGCGAAGCCCTCGGCCTGCGCCGGCGCGTCGGCCCGCGCGGTCAGCAGCAGGACCGGGATGTGGCTCGTGCGGACGTCCGCCTTGAGTTCGTGCAGCAGGCTGAGGCCGTCGCGGCGCGGCATCCGGACGTCCGAGACGACGAGGTCGGGCACGAGGTCGCGGGCGAGGCCGAGCGCCGCCTCGCCGTCGGCCGCCTCGACGACGGTCACGGGGCGGCCGAAGGCGCGGCCGAGGTGCCGGGCGACGTAGGCGCGGAGGTCGGCGTTGTCCTCGGCGACGAGCACGACGAGCGCGTCGGCGTCGGGCGTGGACGGCTCCGCGGGCTCGTCGTCTGCGCGGATCGGGACGTCGGCCGGGTCGAGCGGCGCGAGCGTCGTCTCGGGGGTGAGCGGGAGGACGATCGTGAACGTCGCGCCCTCGCCCGGCGGGCTCGCCGCCGCGACGGGCCCGCCGTGGGGCTCGGCCCACTCGCGGGCGAGCCCGCGCCCGCGGCCGCTGCCGCCGCCGGCGGGCTCGTCGGCGCGGAAGAAGCGCTCGAAGAG
>JBBSUZ010000371.1:0-2457 GCA_038233965.1 Rhodothermales bacterium
CGCGGTCGTCCGGTCTTCGCTGGCGGTGGGAGCAGCGGTGCGATGGCGTCCCACTGCGCGTCGGAGAGTTCGTAGCGGCGCATGGCTCTCGGGTGAGGAGCGCCGAAGATCACCTCATCCGAGTTTCCGTACAGAGCCTAGGAAAGACGGCGCGGCGAGAGGCGTTCATGACGCTCGCCCGTCCTCCGCCGACATGCCGTTTGCCATCTTTGTGGTTGAAGACCACCCCGTGATGCGCGAGGTCTATGCCGACGTGATCGCCTCCGAGCCAGACCTCGTGCTGCACGGCGCGGTGACGAGTGTCGAGGAGGCTCTGGACGACCTGGTCGCGACGGATGCGGCCGGCTGCGACCTCATCCTGACCGACTACCGGCTGCCCGGCCGCTCTGGCGTCGAACTCGTCCGGGAGGCCGGGGTGCGGTGGCCGGGGATCCCCGTGCTCGTCATCTCGGCCCACGAGGAGGACGCCTTCGAGCGCGAGGCGCGCGACGCCGGGGCCGTGGCCTTCCTGGCCAAGCGCAACCTCTTCAGGAACCTCGTCCCCGCGATCCGCGCCGCCCTCGCGCCGCCCGCGGACGGGTGAGCGGCGCGGCGAGCTGAAGCGGAGGGCCGGGCCTAACCTGAGTCCTGACAGGACGTTCGGCGAAACATTTGAGGCCGCTGATGCGCCCGGACGGCTGCCGGTGGCGTAAGCTCACGGCTCAGTTGCTCCGCCACCCGTGCCCGCGCGCTCCGCAGTCTCCGTCCTCCTCGACGCCGGTCCGGACGCCCCGGACGCGGCCGAGCTCTACGGGCTCGTCTACGGCGAGCTGCTCGCGCTCGCGCGGCACAGCCTGCGCTACGAAGCCGCCGGCCGCACGCTCGCCACGACCGACCTCGTCCACGAGGCCTTCCTGCGCCTCGTCGACTCGCCGCGCGTCGCGGCGCAGGGCCGCGCCTACTTCTTCGCCTCGGCCGCGCGCGCGATGCGCCAGATCCTCGTCGACGCCGCGCGGCGGCGTGGGCGCGCCCGCCACGGGGGCGGGCGCGTCGCCCTCCGGCTGGACAGCGGGCCGCTCAGCGCCATCCTCCCGCTCGGCGCCGCGGACGCCGCCACGGCCGCGGCCGACCTGCTCGACCTCGACGACGCCCTCGCCGCGCTCGCGACGCGCAACGCCCGCGCCGCCCGCGTCGTGGAGTGCCGCTACTTCGGGGGCCTCTCGGTCGAGGAGACGGCCGCGGCGCTCGGCGTTTCCGAGCGGACCGTCAAGGGCGATTGGGCGCTCGCGCGGGCCGTCCTGTTCCAGGCGCTTGCCCCGCCGGCGGCCGGATAGCGCATGGAGAGCACGCATCCCACGTCCATGTCGCAGCACCCGCCCGACCCGATCTGGCCGGCCGTCGAGCGGCTGTTCCTCGCCGCGCTCGACCTCGACCCTGCCGCCCGCGCCGCCGCGCTCCTCTCCGAGCCCGACGCGGCCGTCCGCCAGGCCGCCGGGAGCCTCTTCGACTCGCTCGACGCCTCCGACGGCTTCCTCGACCCGCTCGACCCGGGCCCACTCGCCGCCCTGCTGTTCGAGGGCGCCGGCGAGACGCCTGAAGCCGGGGGCGAGGCACCGGGCACGCGCATCGGGGCGTGGCGGCTCGTGCGCGAGGTCGGCCGCGGCGGCATGGGCGTCGTGTGGCTCGCCGAGCGCGCCGATGGCGCCTTCGCGCAGGAGGTCGCGCTGAAGCTGCTGCCGCCCGGCAGTGCGGGTGGAGGCCTCGGCCGCCGGCTCGTCCGCGAACGGCAGGCTCTGGCCCGCATGGCCCACCCGGCCATCGCGCGCCTGCTCGACGGCGGCGACGCCGCCGGCCGCCCGTTCTACGCGATGGAGTTCGTCGACGGCCTCGCGATCACGGACTACGCGGACGCGCACCGGCTGACGGTCGATGCCCGCGTCGCGCTCTTCGCCGAGGCTGTCCAGGCCGTCCGGCATGCGCACCGTCACCTCGTCGTGCACCGCGACCTCAAGCCGTCCAACGTCTTCGTCGCGGAGGGCGAGCCGGACGGGACGGGCGCGCCGGGCCGCCCGGCCGTCAAGCTCCTGGACTTCGGCCTCGCGCGCCTGCTCGACCCCGACGCGACCGACGCCGCCGACGGCGACGACGCCTCCGCTGCCGAGACGGGCGAGGCGCTCACGCGCGCCGGTGCCCGCCCGATGACGCCCGAGTACGCCGCGCCCGAACTCGTCCGCGGCGAGGCCGTCACCACGGCGACGGACGTCTACGCGCTCGGCGTCGTCCTCTACGAACTGCTCGCGGGGCGCCGGCCATACGCCTTCCCGGACCGCCGCGCGGCGACCATCGAGCGCGTCGTCGCCGCCGCCGTCATCGACCTGCCGAGCCGCGCCGTAGGCCACCCCGCGCCCGACGGGACGCCGCCCGAGTCCATCGCGGCCGAGCGCGCCACGACGCCGTCCGCCCTGTCGCGCGCGCTCC
>JBBSUZ010000372.1:0-2420 GCA_038233965.1 Rhodothermales bacterium
GTGGGGCGGCCCGACGCCGCCAGCGCCCGTCTATCCCGCCCTCCACATCGGCGACCGCGTCCGCGTCACGGGCTCGCTCGCCGCCCTCGCCCCACGCCGCAACCCCGCCGACGTCGACTTCGGCGCCGTCGCGGCCGGGCGCGGCATCGTCGGGAAGATCACGGTCGAGACGGAGGACGCCGTCGTCTTTCTCGGCCCGGCCACGCGCGCGTCCGACCGCTTCACGTTCGCGGTTCAGCGCCACGTCCGCCGCGCCGTCACCCGCCATATCCCGACGGCCGAGGGCCAGGCCGTCGCCCTCGCGCTCCTCGTCGCCGACTGGAGCCACCTCGAAGACGAGACCGTCGCCGACTTCCGCGAGACGGGCCTGATGCACCTGCTGAGCGTGTCGGGTCTCCACCTCGTGCTCGTCGGGCTGGCGCTGTACGGCCTGCTCGGTCCGCTCCTGCGCCGCCTCCGCGTGCCGCGCCGCCGCGCCGAGTGGACGCGCGCGGCGCTGACGCTCGCCGTCATGCTCGGCTACACGGTCGTCGCGGGCGCCGGTGTGCCCGTCGTGCGCGCGTTCGTGATGGCGGCCGTGCTCGTCGTCGGGCGGACGATGGAGCGGCGCGTGGACACGCTCAACGGCCTCGGGCTGGCCATGCTCCTCTTGCTCCTCTGGCGGCCGACGGCGCTGTTCGAGGTCGGCTTCCAACTCTCGTTCGCCGCCGTTGGCGGGCTCGTCGCCTGCTCGCCCGCCGTGACGTCGCGGATTCCGGCATCGTGGACGAACGGGTCGATTCGCAAAGCGCTCGTCGGCTCACTCGCGGCGTCGCTCATCGCCACCATCGCGACCGGCCCGATCCTGCTCGCGTGGTTCGGGCGCCTGCCGCTCGCGGGCGTCGTGCTCAACGTGCCCGCGATCCCGCTGACGTCCTTCGCGCTCGGGTCGAGCCTCGGGGCCGTCGCGACGTCCGGCTGGTGGCCCGCCGCGGCCGACATCTTCGGTGCCGCGTGCGCGCTGTGCGTCCGCGGCCTGCTGTGGACGAGCGCGGCCGGAGCCGGCGCAGCGGGCGGACTGGCCGTCGAGCGGTTCGTGACGAGCCCGTTCACGCTCGCGGCCCTCGCAGCCGTCGTGGCGATGCTCGCCTTCGCGACCCGCCCGCCCGTCGTGCGCCGCCTCGGGATCGCCGCCGTCGCCCTGCTCGCGGCTGGCGCGTGGACGTCCGTCCTGTACGGCGACGCCCGCCCGCACCTCGACGCCGTCTTTCTCGACGTCGGCCAGGGCGACGCCTGCCTGCTCACGCTGCCCAACGGCCGGACCGTCCTCATCGACGCCGGCGAGCGGACGCCCCGCCGCGACGAGGGCGCCAGGACGGTCGTCCCGCACCTCGCCCGCATGGGCGTCACGTCCATCGACGCCGTCGTCGCGACGCACCCGCACGCGGATCACATCGGCGGCATCGACGCCGTCCTGCGCGCCGTCCCGGTCCGGATGCTGCTCCACAACGGGCAGCGCGAGGGCTCCGAGATGTGGACGTCCACGCTGCGCACGGCCGACTCGCTCGGCGTGATGGCCCAGACGGCCGTCGCGGGCGACGCGCTGCGTCTCGACCCGAGCGTCCGCATCCGCGTCCTCGGCCCGTCGCGGTCGCTCTCGGCGTCGGGCGGGGCGAACGAGGCGTCGGTCGTGATCCTCGTCGAGTACGGGCAGACGCGCTGGCTCTTCGCCGGCGACGCCGAGACGGCCGCCGAGGCCGAGATCGTCGCCCGCTACGCCTCGCTCCTCCACGCCGACGTGGTCAAGGTCGGGCACCACGGCTCGCGGACGAGCTCGTCGGTCCCGTTCGTCGCCGTCGTCTCGGGCGTCGCGCCGGGCGCACCGCTGATGTCGGGGCGCGCACAGGGCGAGCGCATCGCCGTCGTATCCGTCGCCCGCAGGAACCGCCACGGGCTGCCGGACGAGGAGCCGGTCACGCGCTGGCTCACCGCAGGCGCGGACGTCGTGCAGACGGCAGACGGCGGCGCCGTATGGCTGCGGTCGGACGGTGCCCGCGTCGAGCGGATCGACTGGCGCACGTCGATGCCCTGAGCATGGAGTCGGGGGCCGATGGACCAACGGCGCCGACTGGTCTATATCACGCCGGTCTCTGGTCGGTCTACCGTGGTCTAGCTCTCCTGGCCCCTGAGCCGGGTTCTCCACGCCTCTTAGTTCTTCTCTTTAATAAGTAAGGAAAGAAGAGGTAGTAGTAGAGGGTGTGGACATGGGGACAACCCGAGTTGCCCCCACCCGACCGCCGGCACGTGGACAACGTGGGAGTCTGTCCACGCCGTCGTCCACATCGCACTCCATGCCAGAGGTCGCGACAGCGTGTGTCCGGACTGGTGCCGGGCCGGTTGTCCACGTGTCCACACCTGTCCACATCCGGGCCCCGCGCCTA
>JBBSUZ010000373.1:0-2405 GCA_038233965.1 Rhodothermales bacterium
AAGACCCGTGCCACATGCGCAACCGGTCGGATAATCGGTGCCTGTTGCGGTCCTGAATCGTAAGAGGGGCAACTCGCGAGGCCAAAGATGTCGGGCGTGGCCGTGGCCTGTCCGATTCTGTAGACAGCAGCGTCCCCGATTCGGAACGCCGGCTGCCTCGAGGCGGCGTTAGAGCGAAGCAGACGGCGGTGTGAAGGCTCTGCGTGAACCGCCAGCGGGGTTGAGAACGAGGTGGAAGGGGCTATCTTTCACGTCCCCCTCCGACGACCGTTCACCAATCCCACGGGACCTATGCCCTGCGGCAAGAAGCGCAAGCGCCACAAGATCGCCACGCACAAGCGTAAGAAGCGGCTCCGCAAGAACCGCCACAAGAAGAAGGGCCGCTAGGCGCTGACGCGCCGCTGACAGGCTCGACCGGCTGTGCCAGGCCGTTCCCCAGGGTGGGAGCGGCCTGGTTCGTCGTACACAGACGGTAGAGAAGCTGGCCCGGTCGGCCGGCGGAACGTGCTCCCGCGCGCCGCTGCCATGCGGTGCCCACGTATCTTGACGACCCACACCCTCCACGTCCGATGAGTTCGCGTAGCCGCTCCATTCGCGCCGCCACGGCCGGCACCCTGTTCGGGGGCGCGGTCGGGTTTGCCCTCGGCCTCCTGCTCGCGCCCGGCGAAGGCCGCCAGCTGCGCCGCCGCGCCGCCTACCTCATGGACTCGTGGGCGGACGACCTCTCGGCCATCGTCCGACGCCTCGACGACGACGACAGTCCCGGCGTCAGTGTCGCCCGCACCAAGGCCGACGCGCTCGTCGCCGACGCCCGCGTTCAGGCGCAGGCCCTTCTTTCCGAGGCCGACGCCCTCATCGACGAGGCGCGTCAGCGCCGCGGCGACAGCCCCTCCTGATGCGCTTCTCCATCCTCTTGCCCAGCGCCGAGGGCAAAGCCGCCGGCGGCAACCCGCTCGCGCCCGACATGTTCGACTACCGCTCGTCGAACACGTTCAACTACTTCTCGGACCTCAACCCCGAGCGCCGGACGATCATCGACGCCGTGCAGGCGCAGGTCCGCGCGGCTCAGGAGGCCGGCGATACGGCCGCGCTCGAGGCCCTCTTCGGCGTCAAGGGCGACGCGCTCGAGCGCGCCATCGAGGTCTCGCTCGCCGTCTACGACAGCCCGCTCACGGCCGCCATCGACCGCTACGCGCCGGGCGTCATGTACCGCGCGATGGAGTTCACCGCCCTCCCGACGGGCGCGCAGCGCCGCCTGCTCGAGAACGGGATCATCTTCTCGGGCCTCTTCGGCCTGCTCCGCCCGGACGACCTCGTCCCGGACTACCGCCTCAAGATGGACGCCCGCGTCGACGGCCTCGGCAAGGCAGCGGCGTACTGGCGCGAGCCGCTCTCGCGGACGCTCAACGAGCTTCTCGCCGGGCAGGCCGTCTGGAACCTGCTCCCGGCGTCGTTCGAGGCGGCATGGGACGACGCCGGCACGGCCGCCCGCACCATCCGCGTCACGTTCGTGAAGGAGGTCGACGGCGAGCGCAAGGCGCTCACGCACGGCATCAAGGACCTTCGCGGCGCCCTCGCCGGCTTCATCGTGACGCAGGTCGCCGACTCGGTCGAGGCGCTCGACCTGTGGGACGCGCCGGACGGCTACGAGGTCGACTACGACGCCTCGGAACTCGACGAGACCGGCAGCGGGACCGTCGTCATGGTCTCGGCCCCGGGCTGGGAGGCCCGCCGCGAGGAGCGCCACCGCCTCCGCGCCGAAGCCGCCGCCCCCAAGAAGGCCGCCGACGACGACGAGGATTGATTCTGGACGGGTATGCGGTACGCGGTACCGGGTATCCTGAACCCCGCACCCACAGTTTCATGTCGGTTGTCATCGGAATCGCCGGCGGCTCGGGCTCGGGCAAGACGACCGTGCAGCGCCGCATCATGGAGCGCTTCGGCACGCGCCGGATCGCGCTGCTGGACCACGACGCGTACTACCGCGATCTCGCGCACCTCGCGCCCGAGCAGCGCGCCCGCTTCAACTTCGACCACCCGGACGCCCTCGAATCCGGCCTGATGGTCGAGCACCTCGACGCGCTCCTCGCAGGCCACGCCGTCGAGAAGCCGACGTACAGCTTCGAGACGCACAGCCGCCTCGACGCGACCGAGACCATCGAGCCGCGCCCGGTGATTCTCATCGACGGCATCCTCGTCCTCGCCGAGCCCGAGCTCCGCGAGCGCATGGACGTCAAGCTCTACGTCGACGCGCCGGACGACGTGCGGCTCATGCGCCGCATCGAGCGCGACCTCCACGAGCGCGGCCGCTCCATCGACTCTGTCCTCGACCAGTACCGCCGCACGGTTCGCCCGATGCACCTCGAGTTCGTCGAGCCGTCGAAGCGCCACGCGGACGTCATTAT
>JBBSUZ010000374.1:0-2370 GCA_038233965.1 Rhodothermales bacterium
CTTCGTGCGCCGCCACCGTGCGGGCGTTGCCGCCGCCGTGCTCGCCGTCCTCGCCCTCGTCGCCGGGACCGGCGTGGCCGTGTGGCAGGCCGACGTCGCTCGCGCCGAGCGCGACCGTGCGCAGGCCGAGGCCGACAAGGCGACGGCGGTCAGCAGCTTCCTCCAGCAGACGCTGCTCGCGGCGGGCCCGTCGGTCGGCGCGGCTGTCCGGCCATCCGAGTTGCGCGTCGTGGACGTGCTCCGGCCCGCCGCCGCCGCCGCCGAGCACGCCTTCCCGGGCCAGCCCGCGGTCCGTGCCGCCGTCCTCGCGACGCTCGGCCAGACCTACTCGGACCTCGGCCTGTGGGCCGAGGCGCGGGCGGCGGTGATGGACGCGCTCGCCATCCGCGACTCGCTCTACCGCGGGACCCCGCACGAGGAGCGGATCGCGTCGTACGAGACGGCCGGGGAACTCGCGTCGTGGACCGGCCGGCAGGCCGAGGGCCTGGCGTGGCAGCAGCGCGCGCTCGCCCTCCGCCGCGACCGCTACGGCGCCGAGAGTCCGGAGGTCGCCGTCGGCCTGGACAACGTCGCCAACGCCTTCGCGGCCGCCGACCGGCCCGACGACGCCTTCCGCACCGCTCGTGCGGGCCTCGCCATGGCGCGCCGCACGGCTGGCCCGGCGTCGATGGAGGCGGCCATCGCCCTGAACGGGCTCGCCTTCATCCAGCTCCAGAACGACCAGGTCGTCGCGGCAGACTCGGCGTACCGCGTGCTGCTCGCGGCCGCGCGCGAGGCGCTCCCGGCGGACGATCCGCGCCTCGGGCGGCTGCTCCACAACGCGAGCATCGCCCGGATCTTCCTGGGCGACGTCCCCGGCGCGATCCGGCTCAACGCCGAGGCGTCGCGCATCGCCGAAGCGCGCCTCGACCCCAACTCGCCCGTGCTCGCCGAGGCGCGCGGCATCCGCGGCGGCCTGCTCGTCGAACGCGGGCGCTTCGCCGACGCCCTCGCGCTCCTCTCCCCGGCTCGCGCCACCTACGACGCGGCGATGACGCAGGCGGGGCACGACGAGCGGCACATCTTCGGGGCGGAGTATGCCGCAGCGCTCGCCGGGACCGGCCACACGGCCGAGGCCGAGCAGCTGCTCCGGACGCACGTCGCCGGCCTCCGCCGCGCCTACGGCGACCGCAACGGCTGGTCCCGCCACGCCGCCCGCCACCTCGCCGACCTGCTCGACGCGACCGGCCGCCCCGGCGAAGCCCTCCCGTTTCGGGCCGTCGCAGATGCCCCTCATCGCGACGGCCGGCGCCAGGAATCACGACGCCCATGACTGACGACCGCTTTTCCCGCCTCGCCGACCTCGTCCCGGAGGCGCTCGCCCTCCCGACGACCGAGCGCGGCGCATTCCTCGACCGCGCCTGCACGCACCCCGACGGCACGTCCGACGCCGAGCTCCGCGCAGAGGTGGCCGACCTCGTCGCGGCGTCGGCCGCCGCCGACGCCTCGGGCGCGCTCGCCTCGCCCGTCCGCGCCGTCGTGTCGGACCTGCCGGAGACGATCGGGCCGTGGCGCGTGACGGGCCTGCTCGGCGAGGGCGGCATGGGCGTCGTGTACCGGGCCGAGCGGATGGACGGCCTCTTCGAGCGGACCGTCGCCCTCAAGCGGATCCGGCCCGAGCTCGCGCGCGCACTCGCCGGCCGGCTCGACGCCGAGCGGACGGCGCTCGCGCGCCTCGAGCACGACGGGATCGCGCGGCTCTACGACGGCGGCGTGTCCGATGCCGGGGTGCCGTACTTGGTGATGGAACTGGCCGAAGGATCTGCAATAACGGATTACACAGAACAGGCCGGGCTCGACGTCCCGGCCCGCGTCCGCCTTCTCGTCGCCGTGTGCGAGGCGGTCGCCTACGCCCACGCCCGCCTCGTCGTCCACCGCGACCTCAAGCCGTCCAACGTCTTCGTCACGCCCGACGGGCGCCCCAAGCTGCTCGACTTCGGCATCGCGAAGATCCTCGGCGATGGCACCGGCGAGGGCGAGACGGCTGCCGAGACGGCCACGCGCACGCATGCCTCGATGACGCCGAGCTACGCGGCGCCCGAGCAGCTCCGCCGCGGCGACGTCACGACGGCCAGCGACGTCTACGCACTCGGCGTCATGCTGTATGAGGTCCTCGCGGGCCAGCGGCCATACTCGCTCGCCGGTGCCAGTCCGGCCGAGGCCGAGCGCATCGTCTGCGAGACCGAGCCGCCGCCGCCGAGCACGGTCGCCCCGGCGGACCGCATGCGTGGCATCCGCGGCGACCTCGACACGATCTGCCTCAAGGCGCTTCATCCAGACCCCGCGCGGCGCTACACCTCGGCCCTAGACCTCGGCGACGACCTCGGCCGC
>JBBSUZ010000375.1:0-2358 GCA_038233965.1 Rhodothermales bacterium
GAAGGCGTAGAACGTCCCGCCTTCGTCGCCGACGAGCAGCAGCACGCGCGGCGCGGAGAAGCCGGCGACGGCCTGCCGGACCGCGTCGACGCGGCGCTCGAAGTCGGCTGCGGCGGTCGCGCCGCCGCGCACGGCGAGCAGCGTGTCCAGCGTGCGCATCGCGCGCGGGATGTCGTCCAGCGCCGCGAAACGGAAGAGGTAGGTCGGCAGGCCGAGGCCCGTCAGGCGGTCCGCGTCGGCCGTCGTGGTGACGTCCAGCGAGCCCAGCACGAGGTCCGGGTGGAGCGCGACGAGGCCCTCGGCGTCGATCGGGTACGTCGCCACGCGCGGCAGGCCGGCGATGCCCGCGGGAAAGTCGTCGGCCGGGGCGACGCCCGCGAGGCGCTCGACGCCGGCGACGGCCGCGACGAGCTCGGTGAGATTCGGCGCGAGCGGGAAGACGCGCTCGGCGCGGGCGGGCACGTCGACGGGCCGGCCCGCACCGTCGATGGTGGAGCCGCCCGCCCCGCCGCGGCACCCGGCCAGCAGCATCACGGCGACGACGAAAGCAGATCGGTTGAGCATCGCGCAAGGTAGAGACGTCCCGCCGGGGCGCCGTGCGCCGACGCCCACCCACCGCGCATGCCCGGCGGCACACGCGGGCGTCGTGGTCGTGGACGTCGTGAACGGGGACGTCGGCGGTCGGGTGGGAGCGGATGCCGACCGGGGAGGTCCCGGAGACGCCTCAGCGGGACGTCTCTACGGGGGGCGGTTGGCCGGTATGTTCCGCCGATGCCCGACACGCCCGCCTTTCTCCTGCCGAGCGCGCCTTTCGACGGCCGCATCGCGTTCCTGCTCAACCCCGCCGCGGGCAACGGCCGCGCCGCGCGCGAGCGCCCCGCGCTCGAGGCCGCCGTCAACGCGTCCGGCCTCGACGCCGTCGTCCACGTCTCGGTCTCCGCCGAGCGGACGGCCGCGCTCGCGACGCTCCTCGCCGCGTCCGTCGACGCCGTCGTGGCCGTCGGGGGCGACGGGACGGTCCACGACGTCGTGCAGGCGCTGGCGGGCACCGAGACGCACTTCGGCATCCTGCCGCTCGGGACGGGCAACGACTTCTCGCGCATCCTCGGCATGCCCGACGGGATCGAGGCCGGCGTCGCCGCACTCACCACGGCTGTCACCCGAACCATCGACGTCGGCTCCGTGCGGTGGCGCGACGCTGAGGGCGACCACTCGCGCGTCGTCGTGAACGCACTCGGGGCGGGCTTCGACGCGTGCGCCGCACGCCGCGCGTCCCGCTTCAAGTCACTCGGCGGCCGCTCGACGTACCTCGCCGCCGTCGTGCAGGAGCTGTGGGCGTGGCGGCGGCCCGGCGTGCACGTCGAGGTCGCCGTGAGCGATCGCGGCCAGTTCGACATCGGCGAGGGTGGGCGCGCCGTGTACTCGGGCCCGCTGTTCCTGTGCGAGGTCGGCAACGGGCGGGCCGTCGGCGGCGGCTTCCGCCTCACGCCCGACGCGGTCCTCGACGACGACCTGCTCGACCTCTGCGTCGTGCGCCACGCGCGCACCCATCGCGTCCTCCGCATCCTGCCGACGGCGTTCACGGGCGGGCATGTCGCCTTTCCTGAGGTCGCGATGCACCGCGCCGAGCGCGTCGCGATCCGCACCACCGAGGGCACGCTCGGCGTCCACACGGACGGTGAGGCGGCGGCGATGGAGGCGACGGCGCTCGACGTCGAGGCGTGGCCGGGCGCGTTGCACGTGCTGATGCCGGCTGGTTGAGCACCGCACCCGGCTGGGGCGATGCACCGACGTTTGGTCGGCTCGGCGCGCCGATGCCAGGTAGAGCGTCTCTACTTTACGCGTCCTCGCCCGACCGATTTCTGATGCCCTCGTCCGCTCGTCTCGTCCTCCGCCTCGCGGCCCTGCTGCTCATCGCCGTCCCGGCCACCGTCGCCCCGGCGGCGGCGCAGGACGTCGCGCCCAACCCGGCCGCGACCGCCGCCTTCGAGAGTGGCATCGCGAGCTACCGCGACGGCGCGTACCCCGAGGCGGATCGCCTCTTCCGCCGCGCCGCGACGGGCTTCGACGTCTCGACCACGACGACCGCCGCGCTCCTGATGGCCGGCAAGGCCGCCTACGCGGACGCCGACTACGACGCCGCCGTGTCGTCGCTCGCGTCGCTCATCGCGAACTACCCGACGAGCCGCTACACGGACGAGGCGCGCCGCGTGCTCGCCCTCGCGACGTCCGGCGGGCCGTCCGGGCAGGGCCGGCCGTTCGATTTGGGCGTCGTGCTGCCCGTCTCGGGCCCGAACGGCTACCTCGGGCAGGCCCTCTTCAACGGCGTCCGCATCGCCGTCGACGAGCACAACCGGA
>JBBSUZ010000376.1:0-2353 GCA_038233965.1 Rhodothermales bacterium
GTGACGACGCGCTGGAAGCCGTCCAGCACGATGAGGCGGGACGAGCCGGACGTGCCCGTCGGCGAGGCGTCGCTGGCGAAGAAGGTGAACGTGTACGCCGGGCCGGACTGCGACTGGACGAGCTGGAGGCCGCCGTCGAGCGCGCGGCGGTAGAGCGAGAAGAGGCCGAGGGTGTCGTCGCCGTAGAGCTGGATCGTGACGCGCTCGCCGGGCGTCGCCGGGTTGGGCGACGCCGGGACCGTGACCGACGCTCCGGCGCCGAAGATGGGCCCCGGCTTCCAGTCGTCCGGCGTGACGCCGTTCGACGTGCTGCCGAAGGCGACGGCCTCGAAGGTGAGCTGCGCGTCCGAGGCGGCGCTGTCGCATCCGGCGAGCGTAACGAGAGCGAGGGCAAAAACTGCGAGGCGGGGCGTCATCGGGTCGGGAGCGGTGGCCCGGACAAACTCGGCACGCTCGCGCGCTCGTGCCCGCGCCACGAGTGCCCCCGCCACGGGTGGCCGGCGCACCGTCGCCCGTTATCTTGCGGCATGGCACTCGACGTCCGCTCCGGCGACCACCACCTGCTCCTCGTCCGCACGCCCGACGGCATCACGTCCGGCGGAGCGCCGCTCGATGTCCGCACGAGCGCGCTCGGGCCCCAGTCGCGCCTCGTCGTCGTCGACGGCCGGCCCGTCGTGGCGACGGTCGAGCGCGAGGGCAAGACGGCGCGCGTGACCATCGGCGGGCAGACGGTCGAAGTCGAGCTCCGTACCGAGACCGACCTGCTGCTCGAGCGCTTCGGGATGGACGTCGCCGACACGTCGGCCGAGCGCGAGGTGCGCGCGCCGATGCCGGGCCTGGTGTTCCGCATGCTCGTGGCTGTGGGCGACACGGTCGAGGCCGGGCAGGGCGTCGTCGTGCTGGAGGCGATGAAGATGGAGAACGAGCTCAAGGCGCCCGCGGCGGGCGTCGTCGCGGCCGTCCACGCCGCCCCCGGCGCGGCCGTCTCGAAGGGCGAGCTGCTGGTCGAGATCGACCCGTGACGGCTGCGGGTTCGGATGGCTCGGGCGGGCGGCCCGTGCTCGTCACCGGCGCGACCGGCCTCGTCGGCGCGGCCGTCGTGCGGCACCTGCTCGCGGACGGCGTGGCCGTCCGCATCCTGCGCCGCGAGACGTCCCGGCTGGACCTGCTCGGCGGCGTCTCGGTCGAGCATGCGCTCGGCGACGTGACCGAGCCCGAGTCGGTCCGCGAGGCCGTGCGCGGCGTGCAGGCCGTCTTCCACGTCGCCGGCGTCGTCAGCATGGCCCCGTCGGCGCGGCGCCGCGTGTTCGACGTCAACGCCCGCGGTTCGGCGCACGTCGTCGATGCGTGCCTCGATGAAGGCGTCGAGGCGCTCGTGCACACGTCGAGCATCGCCGCGCTCGGGCGGCCCGCCGGCGGGGCGGTCGTGCTGGACGAAGCTGCGGTCTGGACGCCCTCGCCGGCCAACACGGCGTACGCCGAGAGCAAGCGGGCGGGCGAGCGCGAGGCGCTCCGCGGCGCGGCCGAGGGCCTCCGCGCCGTCGTGATGAATCCCGCCCTCGTGTTCGGTCCGGGGCGCGCGGACGAGGGCACGGGCGCCATCGTGGAGCGGCTACGGCTGGGCCGCATTCCCGCCGCCCCGCCCGGCACGACGGCCGTCGTGGACGTCGAGGACGTCGCTGCGGCGCACGTTGCCGCGTGGCGGAGGGGGACGTCCGGCGAGCGCTACATCCTAGCCGCAGAGACGCTGCCGTGGACCGAGATCCTGTCCGTTCTCGCGCATGCGCTCGGCGTGCCCGCCCCGACGCGCGTCGCGCCGACGTGGGCGATGTGGCTCGCGGGCGCCCTCGCTGAGGCCCTCGACGCGCTCGGCGGGCCCGAGGCGGCACTCAGCCGCGACGCGGCGCGGGCGTCGGGCGGGCGCGTCGGGTACAGCGCGGCGAAGGCGGAGCGCGAGCTGGGCGTGACGTTCCGCCCGTTCGCCGAGACGGCCGCGCGGCTGGCGGGGCGCGGGGCATAAGGAGAAGCGGCGACACCCGGCCGGCGGCGCCCACGTCCCGACTCCCGCCGCCGCCCGGCGCTATCTTGACGGCTGTGCGCCCGCCGAGGGCCGCGTCCTCCCCCGAGCGCCTCCGAACATGGGCAAGGTCATCGCCGTCGCGAATCAGAAAGGCGGGGTCGGCAAGACCACGACGGCCGTGAACCTCGCGGCCTCGCTCGCCGCGACCGAGCACCCGACGCTGCTCATCGACACCGACCCGCAGGCTAACGGCTCGTCCAGCGTCGGCGTCGAGAGCCGGACCGTCGCGTCGTCCGTCTACGACGTCCTCACGGGCGCGGTCAGCATCGAGGA
>JBBSUZ010000377.1:0-2335 GCA_038233965.1 Rhodothermales bacterium
CCACTGCTCTGCCTCTGAGCTACTCTCGCGGGGTGCTCGTCTCTCCGAGCCGTCACGCCTGGGTCAGCAGCGGCGTCCCCTCATCGCTCGGGTATTGGAGGTGCGGGTCGTGGCCAAGGCACCTCCTCACTGTCTGCGATGCGGTGCGTCCCTACTGCGGGACGACGTTCTGAAGCAGCACGCCGAGGTCCGGGGCCGAGACGACCTCGCGGACGCTCTCGCCGACGCGGACGATCTGCCCGCCGCGGAGGCCGACGTTCTTGTCCTCCCACTGGCCGGCGATGCGCGTGCCCCACTGGGCCGTGAAGCCCCACGTGGCGCGCATCCCGTCCGGGCGGGCGAGCATGTCGCGGTAGAGCAGCGACATCGTGTTGCCCCAGACGCGCTGGATGACGGGCTCCTGGCCCGGCTTGGCAATGTTGACGAAGCCCTCGCCGACGTAGAGCGCCTCGAGCTCTAGCAGCTCCGCGATGGCCTCACGCGTCGCCTTGCCGCTGTCGCCGCTGTTGCGGTTGGCCGCCTTCACGACGCGCGGGTGCTGCGAGAGCGCCGAGAACGCGGCCCGCCCGAGCACGCCCACGTTCGGGCGCATGATGACGCCGTCGAGCGCCTCGGTGATGAGCGGGACGGGGTCCGCCAGCGGGTTCGAGAACTGCTGCGCGCCCGTGAGCGCGATCACGTTGCCTGGGGCGTAGCTCGCGGCCGACGTGACGGTCGTGGCCACGCGCACCTCGCGGTCGAGCAGCACGAGGTCCATCAGGCTTTCGGTCGCGTGGTCGACCGGGCTGAAGCCGTCGGGCGCGTTGTCGATGTCGGACTGGGGGATCGCGTCCTCGAGGCCGTAGTCCTGCGTCGAGCCGGTCGCCTCGTCGTAGCCGAACGAGACGCGCGACGGGACGCCGCGGCGGCCGACGAGCGTGTCCGGCACGGTGAACGCCTCCGACTTCCGGAACTTCTTGTACCGGAACTCCTGCTTGCCGACGGGCACGCGCGGCATCACGTCGTCCGCGATGAGCCGGTTGTTCCGGTAGGTGATCGCGATGGCGACGAGCGCCGCGACGACCGGGAATGGGGTCTTGCCTCGCATTCTGGTAGGGGTGAGCGGCGGGGGCCGCGGTGATCCGGACTAGGCCGGGGTCGTGAGCGAGCTGCGGCCGAGGATGGTGCAGCCGATGTCGCCGGCGACGCCAGCCACGCAGGCCGTCCCGATGACGCGGTGCGTCGTGCCGGCCGCGCCCGCCTTGACGGCGCGCCCGGTGGCGTCCGCCGTGAGCTGGTCGCCCGCGGCGACGATGCCGCCGTACTCGACGTCGGCCATGCCGACGACGACGACGTCGACGCGCTCGCCGGCGTCGGCGCCGAGCTCGTCGGAGACGCCGTAGAGCGCGTCGGTGGCAGCGGCCGCGACGGCGACCTTGCCGCTCGCGGTCGCCTTGACGATCCGGTGCTGCGGCACCTCGCCGTCGGCGGTGTAGGTCTTGGTGAGGAGGGGGTTCGCCATGAGTCGGGCGTGAGGGGTGGGTGAGAGGGGGCTCAGGCGTGCGCCTGGGCCGTGACGTGGCGGACGGCCTCGGTCGCCGAGACGGTCACGCCCTTCGTGGCCTGCTCGGCCTGGTAGGCGTTCGCGCGCTTGGCGATGGCGGCCGGGTCGGACGTGTCGGTGGGCACGCCGCTGGACCCGACCTCGCCGAAGGCGACCTCGCCCGGCAGGCGCCGGAGCAGGCCGGAGATGAAGTCGAGGGCGCCCTCGGTGCGGGCGGTGTCGCCCTCGCCGAAGGCGACCTCGACGCCGGCGCCGGCGTCGCCAGGGTCGAAGAGGCCGACGGCCTCGCAGAAGGCGACGACGTCGGCCTGGTCGGTGCCGATGAGGCGGCCCTCGCCGGCGATGGCCTCGATCTCGCGCTCGAAGCTCTCGCGGACGCGGGTCGTGGCCTGCTCGGAGAAGGCGACCTCGCGCGCGGCGATGGCCTCCTCGCGGGCGGTGATGGCGCGCTCGGCGTCGGTCGGGGCCGCGTCGGCGGCCGGGGTCTGGATGGGGTCCACGTGGGGGAGGGTGGGTTCGGAGAAAGCGGGTTCGTTCTGGCGCTCGCGCTCGATCATGCGGCCGCGGAGCACGGCGAGGTCCTCGGCGCCCCAGTCCAGCTCGGAGGCGGGCAGGACAGCCTCAGCCACCTCGGCCCCGCGCTCGGTCACGACGAAGTCGCGGAACCGGCGCATGAGCCGGAAGAGGGTGGCCGTCGGCCACGCGAGCTGGTCCGAGAGGTCGTCCTCGCCGAACTCGACCTGGACCGCGTCGCTCGGCTCGCCCTCGGCGAACTCGACGGCCGCCAGGCCC
>JBBSUZ010000378.1:0-2295 GCA_038233965.1 Rhodothermales bacterium
GGACCTCGAGCGGGGAATCGGACACGGGCGGCAGGCGGTGACGGACCGGCAAGATCGCGCCGCGCCGATCCCTCGTCCTGCGTAGAGACGCGCCATGGCGCGTCTTCTCGGCGCGTGCCCGCAGCGGCGCGGCGAACCGAGGCACCGCGCGTTGTGGCACGACACGCCGCGGCGCGTCTGGTCGTGCCGCGGCATTCGTCCCAGCGCCTCAGCAAACGGCGGGATCGGCTCGGGCAAGACGCGCCATGGCGCGTCTCTACGGCCGATGCCCGTCTACTCCGCCACCGGCAGGCGCGTCACGCGGACGTACCGGCCCGTGTCGAGGACCTGCCGCGCCTCGGCCGCGATGTCGGCCTGCGTGAGGCGGGCGGCGAGGTCGGCGTCCGTCAGGAACGTCGCGGCGGGCTCGTCGCGGCGGGCAGCCTCTGTCAGGACGCTCAGCCAGTAGCGGTTCTCCTGGACGTTCGTCTCGCGCGCGCGGCGCTGCTGCTCCTGGTACGCCGCGAGGTGCGCCGGCGACGCCTGCCCGTCCTTGAGCGCCTGGACGCGCTCGAACACTGCCGCGACGAGCTCGTCCACGCGCGCCGGGTCCGCGCCGAAGTCGATGCGGAGCTGGTACTGGCCCGTGGGCTCGCGGGTGACGGACGGGCGCGACGAGACGCCGTAGACGCCGCCGCGGTCCTCGCGGAGCTCCTCGCGGAGCATCTTCGAGAGCACGTCGGCCATGGCCTGGAAGCGGACGCGCGCCGCGCGGTCGTCGGCGTCGGGCATCGGGCCGTGGAAGACGACAGCGACCTGCGCCTGCGGGGCCGTGCCGGCGCGGACCGTCTTCTCGACGACGCCCGGCGGCGGCGTGACGCGGATGTCGCGCGCCTCCTCGTCCCGATTCGTGGCCGGGAGGCTGGCGATGTAGGTCTCGACGAGCGGGCGGACGGCCTCGGGCGTGAACGCGCCGACGAGGACGAACGTGAAGTCCGACGCGTCCGCGAAGCGGTCCTGGTAGAACGCGAACGAGCGGTCGAGGTCCGCCTCGCCCAGGCCTGCGAGGTACTGCGAGAGCGTCCGGTTGCGCGGGTTGTAGTCGGCGAGCGTGACGCCGAGCGTGTCCTGGAAGGCGGCCGACGGGTCGGCGGTCTGGTTGGCGAGGAACGTGCGCGTCTGGTCGAGGCTCGCCTGGAAGGCGGCGGGGTCGCGGCGCGGGGCCGTCGCGTAGAGGTAGACCAGCTGGAAGAGCGTCTCGAGGTCGGCCGGCGCGGCGCGGCCCGAGAAGCCCTCGGTCTCGCCCGAGATGACGGGCTGGACGGAGACGATCTGGCCGGCGAGCTTCTTGCCGAGCGCGACCTGGTCGAACGTCCCGACGCCCGACTGCCCGATGGCGCCGGCCGCCGTGCCGGCGATGTAGAGGTCGGTGTCCGAGAGCAGCGAGAGGCCGCCGGGGCTCGTCGCCTGCATCCAGACCTCGTCCGCCTTGAACGTCGTCGGCTTGAGGACGACGGTCGCGCCGTTGGAGAGCGTCCACGTCGTCGTGCCGAGCGCGGCGTCGGCCGTCTCGGCCGTGATGCGCCCGGCTGTGGGCGGCACGGTCACGAGCGGGCCGTCGGCGACGGCGTCGTCGTAGGGCGCGATCTCGGCCGTCTGGACGGCCGCGAGGATCGCGCGGACGGCCGCCTCGTCCGGCACGACGAGTCCGGCCTTGACCGGGGCCGAGATGCTCACGACGCGGTTGTCCTCGGTCACGATCTCGCCGGCGACGGCGTTGACCTCGGCGAGCGTGATCGTCGGCAGGAAGGCCTCGGCGAGCGCGAGCGAGACGTCGTGCGCGACGGCGGGCTCGTCCTGGAGGAAGGCCTGGACGTACTGCGCCGCGAGGCCGCTCGAGGGCTGGTTGTCGCGCTCGGCGGCGGCCGAGCGGTAGCCGCTCAGCGTCTCCGTCTTCTGGCGGTCGAGCTCGGTCGCGGTGATGCCGTAGCGGCGGGCGCGCTCGGCCTCGGTCGCCAGCACGCGCACGGCGTCGGCGATCTGCGCCTCGTTGGCGAGGGCGACGACCGACGCCTCGTCGAGCGTGCGGAGGCCGCCGCCCGCGCCGGCGAACGCGGCGGCGAACGGCGCGCCGGGCTGCTGCGGGATCTCGCCGAGGCGGCTGCCGAGCACGCCGAAGAAGAGGTCGCGGACGAGCTGCGCGCGGGCGTCGGCGTTGGTCCGCTCGTGCGCCGCAGGCTGCTTGAATGACATCTGGATGATCGTGTACGGCGCCTCAGCGTCCGTCGCGATCACGACGCGCGTGTCGTCGTGGAA
>JBBSUZ010000379.1:0-2289 GCA_038233965.1 Rhodothermales bacterium
CGAGGAGGTGAGCCTCGCGTCCGTCGCTGGGCCGAGCGTACGCCTTCGCTTCCGCCTCCGCGCCGACGGCTCGCAGCAGCGCGACGGCGTCGCGGTGGACGACATCCGCATCGAGCGCCTCGTGAACGGCAGCGGCATCGTCGCTGCCGAGCCGGGGGCGCCGCCGGCCGCGGCGGCGCTCGGGATGCCGTCGCCGAACCCGGCGCGCGGGCGCGTCCGCATCCCGGTGACGCTGCCCGAGACGGGCGGCGAGGTGACCGTCGTGGACGCCCTCGGGCGCCGCGTCGCCGTGCTGGCCGTCGCGGCCGGCACGGCCGAGTGGGACACGGCGCGCGTCGCGCCCGGTGTTTACGTCGTGCGCCTGCGGAGCGCCGCGGGCGAGGCCTCGCGGCGCGTCGTCGTCCAGTGACTCCTCCTTCGATGCGCCTCGCCGATCTCGACGCCCCGTCCGCCCGCTTCCGCTCGTCCGCCGACGTCTTCGACGCGCTGGAGGCGGCGTGCGACGCGAGCCCGCACCTCGCCACGTTCGAGACGATCGGCCACAGCGAGGAGGGCCGCCCGATCGCCGGCGTCACGCTCGGCATGGGGCCGGCCGTGGTCACGCTGATGGCCGGCGCCCACGCCGACGAGCCCGTCGGGCCGGAGACGCTGCGCCTGCTGGTCCTCGACGGCCTCGCGATGCAGGGCTGGGGCGCGCCCGATGGCGGCCTCGATGCGCTCTTCGAGCGCGTCACCTTCCGCATCGTCCCGCACGTCAACCCGGATGCCGAGGCGCGCAACTGGGGCTGGATCTCGCAGTTCGACGCCGACCAGCCGATCGCCTCGCTCGAGGCCTACCTCCGGCACCGCCTCCGCGAGGCGCCCGGCCGCGACGTCGAGTTTGCGTTCCCGGACGCGCGCCCCGAAACCGCGGCCGTCGCGCGCTTCCTCTTCTCCGCCGGACCGCCCGCGCTCCACGCGAGCCTCCACGGCATGGGCTTCTCCGAGGGCGCGCTCCTGCTCATCGACCGCGACCACCTGCTCGCGCCCGAAACCGAGGCGTTGCGCGACGGCTTTCGGCAGGCATCGGCGCGCGCTGGCCTGCGCCTGCACGACCACGACCGCGGCGGCGACAAGGGCTTCCGCTACGGGGGCCCCGGCATCACGTCGACGCCGCTCGGCGCGGCGATGCGCGCCCACTTTCTGTCTCTCGACGACCCCGAGACGGCGTCTCGCTTCGGCCTCTCGTCGATGGAAACCGCGGCGCTCGCGGCGCCCGCCGTGCTGTCGGTCGTCACCGAACTTCCGCTGTTCGTCCTCGACGCCGAGACGGAGCGCGTGCCGGGCGTCCCGACGCTCCTGAACCGCTGGACGGCCCTTCAGGCGGATGTCGCCGAGGCGCTCGCCCGTGGCGACGGCCTCGGTCCGCTCGTGGCGCCGCTCGGCCTGCGCGCGCTGGACGTGCCGACGGCCGTCGGGCTGCACCTCGAGACGCTGGACCTCGCGCTGGACGCGGTGTGATCGGCGCCGCGGCATCCTGAGAGGTGAGCACACCACGTGCTGCCCGGGGAGCGCTCGGGCAGGGCGGGCGCCGCGGCGCTCGGCGCGGACGTGCCAGCCTGTGGGACGGTGTGCCCCTACGGCGTGGCGGTTCGGGTGGGCGTCGACGGTGGAACCGAATGCGGCGCCTCGGACCGTCCAACCCCGATCCCCAAACGCCCCGGCTACAGCGTCGGCGCGGCGTCGGCGGGGTCCATGCCCGTGACCATGTTGACGGCCTTGAGGTCCGTGCACGCCGGGTTGCCCTCGCACGAGTCGGCGAGGATCTGGCTGGGCGTGACCGTGAGCACGACGCGCTGCCCGACGAGGTCGTCGCGCTCGCACATGCGGTAGTCCGCGACCTCGGTCCGCTCCGCGGCGCCGTCCGGCCGGACGGTGAGGTAGCACGCGGCGTCGCCGGCCGTCATCGAGACGAGCGTGACGGGCGTCTCGTAGTCGACGCTGGACGAGTCCGTTCGGAGGGCCGCCTCGGGGATCGAGTCCGACATCGCGACTGGGTTCGAGCCGCTCGGCGACGGCCCGGCGGCGACGGCCGGCGGCGCCTCGGGCTGGCAGGCGGCGAGGGCGAGAAAGGCGAGCAGGAGCAGGCGCGGGGACACGTCGGGCGGGTCAGGTGAAGAGCAGGCGGCAGATCCAGACGGCGATGAGCATCGCCGAGACGTCGGCGATGAGGCCGGCGGGGATCGCGTGGCGCGTGCGCTTGATCCCAACGGCGCCAAAGTAAACCGCGATAACGTAGAACGTCGTCTC
>JBBSUZ010000380.1:0-2287 GCA_038233965.1 Rhodothermales bacterium
CCGCCCCGTCACCGTCGTTCGCTGATGCAGCGGGGAGCCGCCGGAGCCGTGATGGGCTCCGGTGGCCCCTCGCAGACCTCGGCAGTTGTCTGTACGTGGTGCGGCCGGCTCGCCCGTACCCTTTTGCCGATCACCCGGTCACTTGCCCCGACGACCATGCGCATCGCGACCCCGCTCCTCGTCCTGCTCCTGCTCGCCGTCCCCGCCCGCGCCCAGACGCCCGGGCAGTGCGCCCTCGGGCAGGCCCAGGCCACGCTCGACGCGTCCAACGTCTTCGCCGCGGTCTTCAACACGGGCTCTCTCTTCTTCGGCAACGCCCTCACCAACGGCGACGGCTACCTCGTGCCACGTTTCACGGGCCGATCGCCGATCTTCGCCGCCGGCCTCTGGGTCGGCGGGCGCGTGGGCGGGGAGGTCCGCGTGGCGGGCGCGCGGTACACCAACTTCAACTTCTGGCCCGGCCCGCTCGACGCGTCCGGCAGCCCCGTCAACCCGGCCGACTGCTCGGCTTACGACCGCATCTTCGCGGTCCGGCTCAGCGACGTCGCGGCATACGAGCAGACGGGAACCGCGACGGCCGACCTCGCCGCGTGGCCGGTCGGCTTGGGCGCGGCGACGGTGGACGCCGGTGGCCAGCCCGTCGTGCCGACGTCGCTCGCGCAGACGATCGATCTCGCAGCGGGCGAGCGGCCCGTCGTCTATGGCAGCCAGACCGCGTTCTGGGTCATGAACGACGTCGGCAACGTCAAGCCGGGCACGCTCTCGCCGCCGATCGGCATCGAGGTGCGCGTCCACGCCTTCGTCACCGGCGGGCCCGAGCCGGACGTCCGGCGGGCCTCGTTCTACCGCTACGAGCTCGTCTACCGCGGCGCGACGCCGTTCGAGGGCGGACGGATGAGCCTGTTCTCAGACCCCGACCTCGGCAATGCAGCCGACGACTACGTCGGGACGGACGTGCCGCGGGGCATGGCCTTCGTCTACAACGCAGACAACGACGACGAGGGCTCGACGGGCTACGGCGTGGCCCCGCCGGCCGTCGGCTTCGACCTGCTCGACGGAGCCGGCGCGTCGTCGTACTTCATCGGCGGCGGCCCGGGGGGCACGAGCGACCCGACGACGGGCGTCCAGATCTACAACTTCCAGCAGGGCCTCTGGGCGGACGGCTCGGAGATGCGCGCCTACGGCAACGGGTATGCGCAGACGCAGGGCGCGGTCACGCCGTTCGCCTTCCCCGGCGACCCGGTGACGGGCCAGCCGTGGAGCGAGGTCAACAACGGGACGCCAACGCCTGTGAACACGAAGGGCGACCGCCGGATGGCCGTCTCGACGCCCGCGTTCACGCTTCAGCCCGGCGAGTCGCGGACATTCGACCTCGCGGTCCTGTACGGCCGCGGGAGCAGCAACCTCGCCAGCATCACCGTGCTGCGCGGCGTGAGCGACCGCGTGCAGGCGATGCACGACGACGGCTCGCTCTTTCTCCCCGTCCCCGAGGGCCCGCCACCCGTCGTCGTCCTCCCGGGCGCGACGTCGCTCGTGTCCCCGGCCGACGGCATCGACCTCGGGACCGTGAACTCGGTGCTGCTGGACTGGACGCCGGCCCTGCGGGCGGACCTGTACGCCATCGACCTGTCGCCCGACCCGACCTTCACGACCGACGTCCGGCGGACCTCGTCCTCTCTGGATTCGGTCCGGGTGTATCCCACGTCTTACCTCCGAGAGACGCTCTTTTGGCGCGTCCAGGCGGTGAACGAGGACGGGGCCGGCCCGTTCTCCGAGGTCCGGAGCTACACCGCCACCGGCCCGTACCGGCCCGAGATCCTGGGCGTCGACGAACGCGATGCGAACGGGAACGTGATCGACACCGACCTGCTTAGCTCACTCAACTCGCCCACGACCCGGCCCCCGACGTACCTCGTCGGCGCACAGGGCGCGGCGTCGAACAGTCCGAGCGCCGTCATCGGCCGTCTGGACTTTAACGGATACCTGCTGGCGAACGCCCCGCGCGAGTACGAAATCCGCTGGGTCGACGCCGCGACCGAGGGCCAGGTCGTCCTCAACCGCGCGTGGGACCGAACGGCGCCCGGCCGCGCCTTCCTGACGTGTGTCGAGACCGGCACCGTCGTCTCGAACACGGCCGGGCCGGCGAACCTCGTCACGACGCCGGCGCCGGTCGTCGGCGGCTACCCGCGGATGCCGTTCCAGGCGTGGGAGATCGAGCAGGACGGGACCGAGCGGCAGGTGCACCTCAACGTGCTCGACGACGACGCCGACGGGTGCTACTCGTTCA
>JBBSUZ010000381.1:0-2286 GCA_038233965.1 Rhodothermales bacterium
CGCCCGGCAGGGCGCGGCGTCGCCGCCTGTCGCGCGTGGCGCCACGCGAGGGGTATGCTTCGGGCACACGCGCCCGCCCGCCCATGCCCGATTCCGCCGCCCTCTCGTCCACCGACGGCCCGTCCGCCGAGACGCTCGCGTCCTTCGTCGAGCACGCCGTCCGCGCGCCGAGCGTGCTCAACACGCAGCCGTGGCGCTTCGCGATCGGGCCGGGCTCCATCCGCCTGCTCGCCGACCGCTCGCGGCAGCTCCACGCCCTCGACCCGCAGGGCCGCGAACTGACGATCAGCTGCGGCAGCGCGCTGCTCTACCTCCGCGTCGCGGCGCTCCACGCCGGCTGGGCCGCCGCTGTCCACCCGTTCCCGGACGACGCCGACCCGGACGCTCTCGCGGACGTCACGTTCTCGCGCGTGCCGCGCCCGGACACCGACGACCGCCACTTCCGCGCCCTCGCCACGCGCCGCACCAACCGGCACGAATTCAAGACGGACCCGGTGCTGCTCAGCGTCCAGTCCGAGCTCGCCGGCGCGGTCGCGCTCGAGCGGGCCGCGCTGCGCGTCTTCTCCGGGCAGGATGAGAAGGACGCGCTCGGCGCGCTCGTCTCGAAGGGCATCCTCGCGCAGGGCGCGCAGGCGGACGTCCAGGCGGACATCGGGGACTGGCTCCGGCCCGCCCACGACCCGCGCCCGGACGGCGTCTCGGACGCCGCGCAGTCGGTCTGGGACCGCCACGCGATCACGCGCACGACGACGGCGTCGGTCGCGTCGCACAAGGCGCGGCTCGTCCGCGAGGCCCCGGCCGTGCTCGTCCTCTCGACGCGCGGCGACACGCCCCACGACTGGCTCCAGGCCGGGCAGGCGCTCGCGCGCGCGCTCGTCGTCGCGGCGGACCGCGGGCTGTCGGCGTCGTATGCCAACGAGCCCGTCGAGGTCGAGGCGCTGCGGCCGCAGGTCGCCGAGATCGTCGGCGAGGGCGTGCCGCAGGTCGTCTTCCGCGTCGGCTACCCCGAGGACGCGCCGGCCACGCCGCGCCGCCGCGCCAGCGACGTCACGGATCACTGACGCCTGGCCGCCGAGGGCGTCAGCGGACGACGAGGACCGGGCACGGCAGGCCACGCACGCACGCCTCGGCGACGCTCCCGAACACGACGTGCGCCAGCCCGCGCCGGCCCTGCGTGCCCATCGCGACGGCTCCGGCGCCGAGCGACTCGGCGTGTACGATCAGCCCGTCCGCCGCGTCCGACGCCGCGATGAGGTGCACGTGAGCGTCCGGCGCTCCGTGCGTCGCGGCGAAGGCCTGCACGTCGGACGCGTCCTGCGTTCCGGAGGTCCGGACGTGGACGGCCCCGAGGCGAGCTCCGTAGAGCCCGGCCAGCCACTGCCCGGCAGTGAGCGCCCGCGCGCTCGCCTCCGAGAAGTCGACCGCGACGAGGACGGGGTGGTCGGGCCCGGGCATGCGGCCCGCGCTGCCTGCGGGCGCGACGAGGACCGGGCACGGCGCGTCGCGCACGACCGCCTCGGCGACGCTTCCCAGGCGGAACCGCTGGAGCCCGCGCCGCCCGTGCGTCCCGAGCACGAGCACGGCCGCCCCGACGCCGGCCGCCGTCGTGACGAGCGCACCCGCGGCGTCGGTGTCGCGGACGGTGTGGATCTCGGCCACGAGCCGCGCGCAGGACCCGGCCCCGAGTTCGCGGTCGACCGTCACCTCGACGACGGCCCGCGTCGTCGCCTCGGGGTCGGAGGCCGCGCGGTAGACGTCGGCCTCCGCGGGCGGGCGGACCGTGACGAGGTGGAGCGGCGCGCCGGACCGCTCGGAGAGCGCGGCGGCGGCGCGGAGCGCCGGCTGGGACGCCGGCGAGGCGTCGAGGGCACAGACGACGGGAGCAGCAGGCACGGCAGAGGCGGACGGTGACGGCCAACCTCGCACCCGCGCCCCGCGCGCGCTGCCGGGCCAGCGGGGGCGAGCGGCGTAGGGCGATGCCTCACACGGATGAGACGTCCCGAGGCGTCAGGCGCGGCCGGCGCCCTCGCCCTCGACCCACGCGACGGCGTGCTTCATCAGCTCCGTCCCGTTGGCGAGGCCGAGCTTGGCCTTGATCCGCGAGCGGTAGCTCTCGACCGTCTTGACCGAGAGGTGCAGGCGCTCCGAGATCTCGCGCGTCGGGACGCCGCGGCCCGTCATCTCGAAGACCTCGAGCTCGCGGTCCGAGAGGACCTCGAGCGGCGTCTGGGTGACGTCCTTGGTGCCGGCCGCGGCGCCGAAGAGCATCTTGTCCTTGAGGTCCTC
>JBBSUZ010000382.1:0-2249 GCA_038233965.1 Rhodothermales bacterium
GCCGCTGCGCATCACGACGTCCAGCACGGCCGGCCGGCAGTCGGTCTACATCGCCTCGGTGACGTCGCGCGAGGCGGACCGCTTCGACGAGGTCCTGGTCGACGGCGAGACGCGCTTCCGCAGCGCGAACGTGGCCGGCCGCTTCCGGCCCGTCCCCATCGCGCTCCTCTTCGCCGGCTGCGACGCCGTCGATGGCGGGCTCCTCTGCGACCGCGAGCCGAGCACGAGCGGAACGTCGGGCATCGTCAACGAGGCCAGCTTTACGCGCCTGCCCGACGGCACGGCGTCCGTGGACATCCCGTGGCTCGCGTTCGGCTTCTACGGATTGTCGGACATCTCGCTCGTCTCGCTCGACGCCGCGTTCCAGGACTTCGTCGAGGGCCAGGCCGTCCAGGGCGGCGGCTCGACGCTCTCGCCCGGCGAGATCCCGAACATCCAGACGAACGTGCAGGGCGGCCTGGGCGTCTTCGGCTCTTTCGCCCGCGTCACCACCCAGACGACCGTACGCGAGCGCTGAACCTGTCTCAGTCACATCGCGGTCCTGCTAACGGTGTCATCCCGCCGGGACACCCGGACCGGCCCCCGAGCCGGGATCCTGGACCGTGGTACGTGCGCCGACTGACTCGCCGTGCACCATCCGACCTTGAGGAGATCCCGGATCACGTCCGGGATGACACACACTGGGAGGCGTTGCGAGATGGATGAGACGGTAGCCGCTCACGCATCTCGACTCCAGTAGGACGACGTTTTGTGCGGCCCGGCCGATGACGGCCGGGGCGTCAGGCCTCGGCCTGGGCCGCGAGGGTTTCCCAGCGGGCGTAGAGGGTTTTCACCTCCTCATCGGCGGCGTTGAAGCGGGCCATCGTGGCGGCGAACTCGGCGGCGCGCGCGTAGAGGTCGGGGTCCGCCATGTCCGCCTCGGCGGCCGTCTTGCGCGCCTCGGCCGCGGCGATCTGCTTTTCGACCGTCTGCATCGCCTTGGCGGCGGCGCGCGGATCGAGTCCGCCGGACGGTGCCGTCGCCTTCGACGCCTTGCCGGACGACTTGCTCGAGGACGCGGCCGGCGCGGGGCCCTTGCCCTGCGCGGCCTGGTAGGCGGCGTTGCGCGCCTCGGCCTCGCGGCGCTTGTCCTCCTTCGTCTTCTTGCCACCCGCGGCCGGCTTCGGCGTTGCGGCGCCCGGGCTCACCGGGGCGGACGTCCGTGCCGCCCCATCGCCCGACACCGGGGCGGCCGACGCGACGCGCGACGCGGTCCCGTTCTCGCGCTGCCACTGCGCCTCGGTGTACGAGCCGTCGTACGCCTTTACGGTCTTGTCCTCGACGTACCACGTCTGCTCGGCGACGGCGTCGATGAAGTAGCGGTCGTGCGAGACGAGGACGAACGCGCCCGTGTACTGCCGCAGCGCCTCGGCGAGGACGTCCTTGGAGTGGATGTCGAGGTGGTTCGTCGGCTCGTCGAGGACGAGGACGTTGGCCGGGCTCAGGAGCGTGCGGGCCAGCGCGAGGCGCGAGCGCTCGCCGCCGGAGAGGACCGAGACGGGCTTGAAGACGTCCTCGCCCGTGAACAGGAACGCGCCGAGGACGGAGCGGAGCTCGGTGTCGGACTGTCCCTTCGCCACGTCCTGCAGCGCCCCGAAGACCGTCATCGACGGGTCGAGGGCCTCGGCCTGGTGCTGCGCGAAGTGCGCGATCGCCGCGCGGCGGTCCACCTGCCGCTCGCCGTCGAAGCTCTCCTCGCCCAACAGGATGCGCGCGAGCGTGGACTTGCCCGCGCCGTTCTTGCCGACTAGCGCGACCTTGTCGCCCTTCTCGAGGCGCAGCGCGCCGGCGTGCTCGAACACACGCGTCATCGTGCCGTCCCCGACGCCGTCGGCGGAGGTCGCGGGGTACGACTTCGAGAAGTCCGACAGCTCGACCGCGATTCGGCCGACGGCCGGCGGGTCCGGGAAGCGGAACTTGATGGTCGCCGCCTCGGCCGGCGGGGCCTCAATGCGGTCCATCTTGTCCAGCGACTTCTGGCGGCTCTGCGCCTGCTTGGCCTTGGTCGCCTTGGCGCGGAAGCGCTCGACGAAGCGCTCCATCTCGGCGATCGTCTTCTGCTGGTTGTCGAAGTTGGCCTGCCAGTGCGCCCGCCGCTCGACGCGCGCCTCGAGGTAGAACGAGTAGTTGCCGGCGTAGTCGTCCACCTGCCCGCGGATGAGCTCGGACGTCCGCGTCGTCATCCGGTCGAGGAAGTAGCGGTCGTGCGA
>JBBSUZ010000383.1:0-2242 GCA_038233965.1 Rhodothermales bacterium
ATCTCGGACGCCGCCGAGGCGCAGCGCGCCGCCGTCGCGACATGCGCCGCGGTCGGGACGGTCGGCGTCGCGACGGTCGAGCTCTTCCGCCTCGCAGACGGGACTGTGCTCGTGAACGAGGTCGCGCCGCGGCCGCACAACACGGCGCACGGCACTATCGAAGCGTGCCACACGTCGCAGTTTGAGAACCACGTCCGCGCCGTGCTCGGCCTGCCGCTCGGCGACCCGGGCCTACGCGTCGGGGCCGCCGTCACCGTCAACGTGCTCGGCTGGGCCGACGGCCCGTTCGTACCCGACCTCGCCGCGGCGCTCGCCGTCAGAGGCGCGACCGTGCATCTGTACGGCAAACACACGGCGCGCCCCGCGCGCAAGATGGGCCACATCACCGCGACGGCGGCCACGGCTGACGCCGCGCGGCGCATCGCGGAAGAGGCACTCGCCCTCATTCGCCCGGCCTGATCGCCGAGGCGCATCGGTCCAGAGAGGGCCAGTTCGTAACGCCGCGCCGCGGCGCGTTTGGTCGTGGCGAGTCGCTCGGGCCAACACAGACGCGCGGCGGCGCGTCTTTACGGAGCATGGTGCCCTGTGCCGGATTACAGCTCGAGCACGTCCTCCTCGTCGTCCGCCTCATCCGCGACGACGGTCGGGGCGAAGGGCACGTCCGGGACGTCCTCGAGCGTGCCGGTCTGGAACCAGAGCTCGGCGAGCTGGTCGAGGCCGTCCATCGCGTAGCCGTCGAGCGTGAGCTGGAACGCGGCGACGCCGTCGAGCGACAGGCGCGCGTCGTCGGGGTCGGCCTGGCGGGCGGCGTCGGCGAGGGCGGCGGCCTGAGCGGGCGGCAAGAGGCCGACCTTGGCCGCGACGAGGCCCCACGGCATCGGGCGGATCGTGAGGTCTACGAACTCCTGCCCGAGTTCGAGCACGACAGCCCCGGCCGCCTCGGCCTCGCGGGCGACGTCGAGCGGGACGAGGGCGGCGTCGGCGTTCTCGAGCCACTCCTCGAGCGGGCGGCCGGGCGCGCCGAGCGCGAACGTCGGCTTGTTGCCGTAGTGCTCGCGGAGCAGCAGCTGCGCGAGGAGCGCCTCCTGCCGGTCGCGCGGGTCGAAGGCGACCGTGGCGATGGCGTCGAGGGGCGCGTCGAGGACGAGCGCGCGGCGGTCCGACCGCTCGCCCGCGAGCGCGACGCCCGGCACGACCGCGAGGTCGTCCGGGTCTCTGAGGACGTCCAGCGTCGGGAGCAGCACGAGGTCTGCGCCGCCCTCGTCGAGGAGGGCGCGCGCCTCGTGCGGCTCGACCAGCAGGACATCGGTGACGACGCCCGACGCGACGAGCGCGTCGGCGAGCGCCGCGGAGGCGTCGCCGGGCCAGACTGCGAGCGTCACCTTACTTGGTGCTGACGCGGCGCTTCTCCTGGATGCGCGCCGCCTTGCCGCGGAGGCCGCGGAGGTAGTACAGCTTGGCGCGGCGGACGCGGCCCTCACGGACGACCTCGACGCGCGCGATGCGCGGGCTCGCGAACGGGAAGACGCGCTCGACGCCGACGTTGTTCGAGATCTTGCGGACCGTGAAGGTGCGCGAGGCGCCCGAGTTCTGGATCGCGATCACGACGCCCTCGTAGAGCTGCACGCGCTCCTTCTCGCCCTCGATCACGCGGACGTGGACGCGGACGGTGTCGCCGGGGGCGAAGGACGGGTGGTCGTCGCGGATCTGGGAGGCCTCGATGAGGCGGAGGAGGTCGGTCGCCATGGCGGTAGAAGCTCGGTCGGGTGAAGCCGCGCGCGTCGCGCGCGTGCAGCCTGGAAGGTACGGGAACAGGGGCCGCGGCCGGAGCCGCGACAGAGGTCTATGCGGACTCTTCGCCGGATGGCGAATCGTCGCGCGCGGTGCCGGCAGGGCCGGTTTCGCGGCCGTCGTCGGCGAGGTCGTCGGGCAGCAGGTCGGGGCGGCGGGCGCGCGTGCGGCTCAGCCGCTGCGCCTCGCGCCAGTCGAGGATGGCGCCGTGGTCGCCGGACATCAGCACGGGCGGGACGTCCATCCCGCGGAACGAGGCCGGGCGCGTGTAGCTCGGCGCGTCCAGGAGGCCGTCCTGGAACGAGTCCGACAGGGCCGACGCGACGTCGCCGATGACGCCCGGGATGATGCGCGCGAGCGCGTCGATGAGGACGAGCGCGGGCAGCTCGCCGCCCGAGAGGACGTAGTCGCCGATCGAGATCTCGCGCGTGACGAGTGTCTCGCGCACCCG
>JBBSUZ010000384.1:0-2204 GCA_038233965.1 Rhodothermales bacterium
CATCTCGCCCTCGATCTCGGCCTTCGGCACGAGCGCGGCGACCGAGTCGATCACGACGACGTCGAGCGCGCCGGAGCGGATGAGCATGTCGCAGATCTCGAGCGCCTGCTCGCCGGTGTCGGGCTGCGAGATCAGCAGGTCGTCCGTGTTCACGCCGAGCTTCTGCGCGTAGCCCGCGTCGAAGGCGTGCTCGGCGTCGATCATGGCGCACTGCCCGCCCATCTTCTGCGCCTCGGCGATGATCTGCGTCGCGAGCGTCGTCTTGCCCGACGACTCGGGGCCGTAGATCTCGATGATGCGGCCGCGGGGGACGCCGCCGATTCCGAGCGCGTGGTCGAGCGTGAGCGAGCCCGTCGAGATGGCGTCGATGGCGACGGGCGGCGCGTCGCCCATCTTCATCACGGCACCCTTACCGTACTGCTTCTCGATCTGCTTCATCGCCAGATCGAGCGCCTTGACCTTGCCCGCGTTGTCGGTCGGCGGCGCGGACGGAGAGGACTTCTCCGGGTTGGACATCTTCGCCATGAGGGCAGGCCCCGCGAGGGGGCGGCTTGAGTGTGAGGGAGGGCCGAACGGTGTGGCCCCTCAGGCACGGTGAACAGGATGTGGGCAGGATAGGGCGTCGGGTGTGACACCTCCGCGTCAGCGGACCCGCATCCTTAGACGCCCGGCGCGCCCCTTCGTAACCGAACGCCCTGGAAAAAGTTGGCGCGCCTACGCCAGCACGCGCCTGCGGACCAGATTCAGGGCCGAGACCGTGCTCAGCCCGATCGTCACGCCGCGGTCGTGCGACAGCCGCAGCAGCACGGCATCCGTCTGTGTCACACCCTGTTCGTCGGGCCATGAGACGGCGATCCAGACGGTCCCAACGGGCTTTTCGGGCGTCCCGCCGCCCGGCCCCGCGACCCCGCTCGTCGCCACGCCCACGTCCACACCGAGGCGGGCGCGGACGCCGTCGGCCATCGCGCGCACGACGGCCTCGCTCACGGCGCCGTGCTCCCGCAGGACCGACTCGGGCACGCCCAGCAGCTCTGTCTTGATTCGGTTGTCATACGCCACGATGCCGCCCACGAACGCGCGGCTCGCGCCTGGGACGGAGGTCAGCCGGGCCGCGACGCTGCCGCCCGTACAACTCTCGGCCGTCGCGAGCGTCAGGCCCCGGGCGACGAGCCCGTCGAGCACGACGCCTTCGAGCGTGGCCTCGCCCTCGCCGAAGACCGCTTCACCGAGACGTTCACGCAGGAGGGCAGCCGCCCGGTCGACCCGTTCTGCCGCCGTCTGCCGGTCGGGTCCGCGGGCGGTGACGCGCAGGCGGACCGTTCCGAGTCCGGGCAGGTACGCGATGCCGAGGGCCGCGCGACTGTCCGACACCAAGACGTCCGAGAGGTCTCCGTGGCGGGCGGCGAGGTCGGTCTCGCCGTAGCCCGCCGTGACGAGCGTCCGCGAGACGACGGCGCCGGGCGCGAGCGCGTCGACCCGGGCGGTGACGCTGCCGTCCCAGATCGCCGTCATCTCGCGCGGCACGCCGGGCATCAGCACGATGCGCTCGGTCCCGTGCGGACCGGCGCGCTCGCCCCACAGTCCGGGCGCCGTGCCGACCGGGTTGTCGAGCACGTCGAACCCGTCGGGCACCTGCGCCATGCGGAGCACGACGGGCTGAAGCTCACGCCCCCGCGCGGCGAACAACGCCCGGAGCCGGTCCTCGACGTCACCGTCCGAGTGGATGCCGACGCCGAAGTGGGCGGCGACGGCCTCGCGCGTGAGGTCGTCGGTCGTCGGGCCGAGGCCGCCCGTGGCGACGACGAGGTCGGCGCGGCCCTCGCCCGGCGCGAAGGCGCGCTCGAGGGCGCCGCGGATCGCAGCCTCGGTGTCGCGCACCGTTTCGGCGCGGACGAGCTCGACGCCCGACGCGGCAAGGCGCTCGCCGAGCCACGCCGCATTCGTGTCGACGATCTGCCCGATGAGGATCTCGTCGCCAATCGTGAGCAGGACGGCGGTCATGCGCTACCGGGGGTAACGGTCATCGGGCCACGACGAGGCGGCGGGTGGCACCGAACGTCTCGCCCGTCACGCGGACGGTGTAGACGCCCGGCGGCAGACCCGCCGTGTCGACGTTCAGGCGGAGCGGCGCGCCGGGCGCGGCCCGGGCGGGGCAGACGGGCGCGCCCACGCGGCCCGTCGCGGCGAGCAAGACGGGCGTGACG
>JBBSUZ010000385.1:0-2187 GCA_038233965.1 Rhodothermales bacterium
GAGACGCGCCGTGGCACGTCTCTACGGCGCGTCCGGGAACGGCAGGTCCCCGACGCCGCCGACGGGCCCGCCCAGGCCCGGCTTGTTCTCGTCGGGCGCGCGAACCATCCGCTGCGTGTTGTACGCGAACGCGACATCGCCGCGGGCAGCGAAGGCGTCGAGGATGTCCTCCCAGATCGCCTCCTCGGACGGCCGCAGGCGGCGCGGCGGGACGAGGTAGCGCAGCGTCAGCCGGACGCCGTTCTCGACGACACTCGTGTAGACCGTCGGCGTGAGCGTCGAGAAGAAGATGACGGGCTCGGAGGCGGCGCGGCGCCGCGCCGCCTCGGCGTCGGACGAGAAGGCCTCGGCGCGCTCCTTCGCGATCGTCAGCAGGATGAGCTTGGCCGCCCGCCAGTTGCTCTCGAACGTCACGCGGACCGCGATCTCGTGCCAGACGTAGGGGAACGCGCCCGTGTGGTTGATGAACGCGTCCGAGAAGATCCAGCCGTTGGGCACGTTCACGACGCGGCCCGTCGACTGGAACGCGCCGGTCTCGGTCGCGACGTCGAGCAGCGTGAACGAGAACAGGCGCTGGTCCGTGACGTCGCCCGTGAGCTCGCGGACCGTGATGCGGTCGCCGGGCGAGAACGGGCGCCGCCAGATGATGTAGAGCCAGCCGAAGAAGTTGACGACCGGGTCGCGAAGGGCAATCGCGAGGCCAGCCGAGAGCAGGCCGAAGAACGTCGCGACGGAGCCGACGGCGCCGCCCCACACGGGCAGCAGCACGAACAGACCGAGCGCGACCGCGCCGTAGAGCGTGCCCTTGCGCCAGCGGTAGAGCGACCGCGGGTCGGTCGCGCGGCGCGTGACCGCGGCGAGCACGGCCGTCCGCACCGCCCACAGCAGCCCGACGAGCAGGCCGGTGATGAGGAGGTCTTCGGTGATCTCGCCGCCGAAGCCGAGCACGCCGTTCGTGGCCTCGACGACGCGCGTCCACAGGCCCTCAGAGGCGGTCGCGGCGGCCGCGGCCGCGCGCTTGACGTCCGAGAGCGAGTCCAGCAGCACCGGCGGGGCGGCGGCGTTCGGTGCCCCCGGCGCGGCGACGGCCGCCCGCGCGAGCGAGTCGACCGTCTGCTCGAGCGTATCGACGGCCGCCGCGAGCGGGTCGGCGGTGGCCGTCGCCAGCGTGTCCGCGAGCGCGGCGGCGGTCGAGTCGGGCTGCACGCGGGCCGCCTAGCGCGCCGCGGCGGCCTCGCCGATGAGGCGCGCCATGCAGTCCGGCGTGAACGACGAGCCGAGCACGACGCGGTTGCCGACGGCGACGCGCGGTGTGCTGATGCCGCCGTCGCGCGACTTGAATGCGTTGGACACGGCGAGGGCGTCGGCCTGGACCTGCGCGAGCATCGGCGCGACCGTGGCCTGGTCCTGGAGGCGCGCCTGGAAGGCCGCGCCGTCCATCCCGACCGCGTCGAGCGACTGGACGAGTTCGGGCAGCAGCATGCCCCAGTTCTGATCCTGCCGGCGGAACATCTCGGCGACGAGTTGGAGGTACTTGCCCTCGGGCTGGGCCGCCTTGAGCGCCATCACCTGCGCCACGGACTCGTTGCGGAGCGGGTACGGGATGAGGTAAAAGCGGGCCCGTCCGGCCTCGGCGGCCTTGATCGGCTCGAGGACCTCGCCGAGGTCACGGCAGTGCGGGCAGTTCGGGTCGAAGATCTCGATCACCGGCACGGCCGAGGCGTCGGCGGAGCCCTCGTACGGGCCGCTCGTGAACGGCGTCAGGTCCGCGATCGGCGCGATGTTGGGGTCGAAGCCGCACGACTCGCCCGCAGGCGGGGTCGCGCCGGTGAGGGCGGCCGTCGGGCTCGTCGCCGGCGGGAGCGCGCCCGGCGCCGCCGTCTGGGCCGTATCGGCGGGAGAAGCCGCGCCGGAGCGGCTCGCCCACGCGATGTCGGCGACGGCGAGGAGCACGAACAGCCCGAGCACGGGCGCGTATGGGCGCAGTGCAGACATGGAACTGCGGGACGTGGTCACGCGGGTAGGCGCGGCGGCGGGCTCGCGCACACGGCGCGCTTCGACGAGGTGCATCACGAAAAGGAGCAGGGTGAAGGCGTGGGATGTCAGGCAGAGCGCACAGACGTGCCCGATCACGCCGAACATGACGTAGACGAAGTAGGCCGCGAACGCGACGCCGACGGCTGACGC
>JBBSUZ010000386.1:0-2180 GCA_038233965.1 Rhodothermales bacterium
GACGGCCGCGAGGACCGCGTGCTGGCCGTCGTCCGCCACGGCGGAGCAGGGGAGGGGCCGCTCGCGACGCACGCTCACGCCTTCACGCGCCCCGGCGCGTTCGAGCGGACGACGATGCGCTTCACGTTCGCCCTCGCCGAGGTCGACGTCGACGGCTGGGTGCCGCTGTCCGGGACCGTCCGCGCCCTGGTGTCCGAGGCGGCCGAGGCCGATCTGGCACGCCTGCCGGGCCTGCACGTGGTCGAGTCGGCAGTGTGGTCCGGTACGACGGCGACCGTCGGAGGCGTCTCCTATCCGGCGGCGCGGCAGGTGACGGCCACGTTCGCCGTGCCCGTTCCCAAGCCCGAGGCCTACGCCGGTGCGCTCCGAGCGCTGCTCGCTGACGTCCGCGCGAGCATCGAGACGCCCGGGCGTCCGGTGCGGGCGAGCCTCGAGGCTGGACGCGAGGCATTGCGTCAGGCGCTCGACGCCCGCTCCTCGGCCGATGCCCGTGGCTAGGGCGGGTGAGCGGCAGGCACCGTCACACCGGATTCGAAGCGCTTCGATGGGCCTGTAGCCGCCCAGGCCCATGTCAGATCAGGACTCAATTGGCGCCGCCTGCAAAATCTGACGCGCTGCGGCTTGACGCGGCTTCGTTCACAAGGTATTTATCGAAGCGCTTCGACTGGAAGCGCTCCCACTCCCGTCCGCATGTCCACGCGCGCCACCATCACCGACGTCGCCGCCGAAGCCGGCGTCTCGATCTCCACGGTCTCCCTCGTCATGAACGGGAAGGGGGCCGTGGCCGAGTCAACGCGATCGCGCGTGCAGACGGCTGCGACGCGGCTCGGGTACACGCCGTCGCGCACGGCGCGCGGGCTGGCCGCCGGCCGGACGGGCAACCTCGGCTTCGTGCTTCGCGAGGACCACTTCTGCCAGTCCGAGCCGTTCTACACGCGCGTCTTCCTCGGCGCCGAGTTCGAGGCGCGCCGCCGCTGGCTCTACGTGCTGCTCTCGACCGTCCCGCCGCGCTACCGCCCGGACGCCGCGCCGCGCTTCCTGCAGGAGCACACCGTCGACGGCGTCGTCGTGGCGGGCCGCGTGGACGACACGTTCCTCGACGCCCTCGGCGCGTCGGGCATCCCGTTCGTCCTCGCGGACTACGCGTGGCACGGCGCGGCATCCGTCCAACTCGATAACGAGGGCGGCGCGGCGCTCGTCGCGGCGCACCTGCTCGCGCAGGGCCACACGCGCGTCGGCTTCCTCACGGCCGACCGCGACCACCCGAGCATGGCGGCCCGCGGGACGGGCTTCCGGGCCGCGATGGCCACGGCCGGGTACACGCTGCCCGAGTCCTGCATCGCGACAAGCACCGGCGCGGCCAGCCGATCCGCCGGCGCCGCTCTCGCCGCTCGCCTGCTCGACGGCCCCGACCGCCCGAGCGCCGTCTTCTGCGCCAACGACGCGCTCGCGCTCGGCTTCCTCGACGCGGCCCGCGCGCGCGGCCTCGACGTCCCCGGCGACGTCGCCGTCGTCGGCTTCGACGACGTCGAGGGCGCGGCCCTGGCCGAAACGCCGCTCACGACCGTTCGCGTCTACAAGGAGCAGCTCGGCGAAGTCGCGCTGGGCCTGCTCGCCGAGCGCTCGCTCGCGTCGGCCGACGTCGCCGCCGAGGCGGCTCGCTTCGCGCGCGCGCCGTCAGTGACGCGCATCGCCACGGACCTCGTGGTCCGTGCATCCGGATAGTCCCCCCACGGGCCGAAGCAGGGGTTTCCCCGGCGACGGCTCCCTTCGCGCGCTTCCCCGGAAGCGCTTCTGTCTCTCCTCTTCCGTTCTCCAGATGATCCGAACGCTACTGCGTGCCCTTCCGGCCGCTGCCCTGCTCTGGTGCAGCCTGCCGGCCGAGGCACAGGACGCCGCCGCCCTCGCGGCGGTCAACAAGCTCGCCGACGGCGGCTTCGAAGGCCCCGCGCCGAGCTACTGGGCGCCGACCGGCGCCGGCGCGACGTGGGCCACCGACCGCGCCCACTCGGGCACGCACTCGCTCAAGCTCGCCGGCGCCGGCGCGGCGTCGTGGACGCAGGGCGAGGTCGTCCGCAACTGGGTCGACAAGATCGCGGCCAACACCGCCTTTGCGCTGCGCGCCTGGGTGTACACCGAGGGCGTCAACACCGCCCCGACGACCGACGCCGGCAAGTACC
>JBBSUZ010000387.1:0-2176 GCA_038233965.1 Rhodothermales bacterium
CGGATCCTACGACCCGGGCGCTCCCGAAGAAAGGCACGTCGGGTGCCCTGAATCAGCGCTGCGCCTGGAGCGCCTCGCCGGCGAGGTTCTCGGCCACGAACCGCGTCAGCAGTGTGTAGAGGTGCAGGCGCGTGCGGCCGCCGTAGATGCCGTGGTTGCGGCCGGGGTAGAGCATCATCTCGAACGGCTTGCCCGCCGCCTGCAGCGCGTCCACCATCGCCATCGTGTTCTGGACGTGCACGTTGTCGTCCGCGTCGCCGTGGACGATCAGCAGCTGCTGGTCGTCGCGCAGGTTGGCGGCGTAGGTCGTCGGCGAGCCGGCGTCGTAGCCCGTCGGGTTGAGCTGCGGCGTGGAGAGGTAGCGCTCGGTGTAGATCGTGTCGTAGGTGCGCCAGTTCGTGACCGGCGCGACGGCGATGCCGGCGTGGAAGACGTCCGGGCCGTCGCCGTAGGTCATCGCGAGCAGCGAGAGGTAGCCGCCGTAGGACCAGCCCCAGATGCCCAGGCGCGTCGAGTCCACGTAGGCCTGCTGCCCGAACCACCGCGCGGCGGCCGTCTGGTCCTCGGCCTCGAGGATGCCCAGCCGGTTCTGCGTGAGCGTCTTGAAGGCCTTGCCGCGCCCGCCCGTCCCGCGGTTGTCGACGCCGGCGACGAGCACGCCGTACGTCTCGGCGAGGTACTGGTGCCAGAGGCGCTCGGTGCCGCCCCAGCGGTCCACGACCTCCTGCGAGCCCGGCCCGCCGTACGTGTGGATGAGCAGCGGGTACCGGCGCGTCGGGTCGAAGTCGCGCGGCTTGACGAGGTACGCGTTCAGCGGCGTGCCGTCGGCCGCCGGGACCGTCAGGAAGTCGGGCGTCGGGAGGTCATAGGCGGCGAGGCGGCGGATGAGGTCCGCGTTGTCGTCCAGCACCGAGACGCGGGCCCCGTCCGTCCGGTAGAGCGTCGTGACCGGCGGCGTGGTTTGCGTCGAGTAGGTGTCGGTGAAGTAGGCGAAGTCGCGCGAGACGTCGGCCTGGTGCCAGCCGTGCCCTCGGGTCAGCTGCACCGGCGTGCCGCCGTTGAGGCGGACGAGGAACAGCTGCCGCTCGCGCCCGCCTTCGACCGCCATCGTGACGTACGCGATGCCTCGGGCCTCGTCGACGCCGTGGAAGTCGGTGACGTCGTGGTCGCCGCTCGTGATCTGGCGCACCAGCGTGCCGTCGTTGCGGTAGAGGTAGAGGTGGCCGTACCCGTCGCGGTCGGAGCGCCACACGAACTCGCGGCCGGTCTTGAGATACGTGATCGTGCCCGTGGCGACGTCCGAGAAGCCCGTCTCGACCTCGATGTAGGAGTCGTTCTGCTCCGTGAGGACCGTCCGCGCGGCCGTGCCCGCCGGGTCCGCGTACATCAGGTCGACGCGGTTCTGGTTGCGGTTGAGGCGCAGCATCCAGACGTCCGAGCGGCCGTCGGTGGCCGGCGTCCAGCCCATGCCCGCGATGTACTCGTGCTCGGCGCCGCCCGCACCGCCCGACCCGGGCCCCCACGTGTCCGTGTCGAAGAAGCGCGTCTGCCCCGTCGCCACGTCCACGACGCCGACGTGGATCTCCGCGTTGGCCTCGCCGGCCTTGGGGTAGCGGAACGACTGGTACTCGGGGTAGAGCGTCTGGAAGTTGGTGATCTGGAAGTCGCGCGTGTTGGACTCGTCGAGCTGCAGGAAGGCGATGCGGGCGCCGTCGGGGCTCCACTGGAAGCCGTCGCGGAGGCCGAGCTCTTCCTCGTAGACCCAGTCCGTCGTGCCGTTGATGACCGTGCCCGGGGCGCCGTCGGAGGTGAGGGCGCGCTCAGTCCCCGTGGCGAGGTCCGTGACGAAGAGGTTGCGGTTGCGCACGAACGCGACCTGCCGGCCGTCGGGGCTGAACTTGGCGAACATCTGGAGGCCCTTCGCGCGGTCCGCGACCGGCGCGACGCGCCCCGAGGCGAGGTCGACGACGTAGTAATAGCCCGTCGTGTTGAGGCGCCAGACGCGCTCGGAGTCCGTGTAGAGGAGCGCCTGGGTGCCATCGGCCGAGTACGCGTAGTCCTCGACCGTGATCAGGCCCGCCCCGTCCGGCTTGCGGAGCGTCGCGCCGTCGATGAGCGTGCGGCGGGTGCCCGTCGCGAGGTCCTGCTCGACGAGGCTCGTCGTGCCCGTCTCGGC
>JBBSUZ010000388.1:0-2173 GCA_038233965.1 Rhodothermales bacterium
CGCTGTACCAGTCGTCGATCGGCACCGGGCCGATCCAGATGAAGAACGCGGCGGGCCAGTTCGGCGTCTGCACGGCAGGCGAGGAGGCGCCGGACGAGGCGACGTTCGGCCTCTCCGCCCCCGCGCCGAACCCGACGGCCGGGACGTCGACCCTCCGCGTGCGCCTCGGTGCGGCGCAGACGGTCCGCGTGAGCGTCATCGATGCGCTCGGCCGCGAGGTGGCGGTGCTGCACGACGGCGCGATGCCGGCCGGCGAGACGCCGCTGTCGATCGCGACGCGCGGGCTGGCCCCGGGCGTCTACGTCGTCCGCATGACGGGCGCCGGAAGCGTCACGTCCCAGCGCCTCGTCGTGGCGCGGTGACGCGTCGGCCGCGCGCTGTCGCTCGGCGGCGTGCGGCCCTTCTCGGAGCCGGATCGGGGTACGTTGGCCGTCAGCCTCGTCGCCCGGTGCGGCTCCGACGTCATCGGCCGTCCAGCAGGGCGGCCGGCGGCCTTAGACCGGGGGGCGACACCCTCCCGACCCGCCTCCGTTGACATTCGCCCGCGACACCTACGGCGCCCGCCTGCTCGGCTCGCTCGTGCCGGGCGCGCTGCTGCGCGGGCCCGGGCACGACCCCGACGGCCGGCCGCTGCTCTACATCACGCTGGACGACGGGCCGGACCCCGACGGGACGCCCCTCCTGCTCGACGCGCTCGACGCCTGCGACGCCCGCGCGCTCGCCTTCCTCTCGGCCGACCGCGCGAGCGCTTACCCGGACCTCGCGCGCCTGTGGACGTCCGGCGGGCACCGGGCGGGCAACCACGGCGGTGCGCACCGGAGCGCGTGGCAGATGCCGCCCGGCGCGGCCGTCCGCGAGATGGCCCGGGCCGAGCGCCTGCTCGAGGTCGTGCTCGGGCGCGCCGTGCTCGACGTGCGGCCGCCGTACGGGCGCGTGACGCCCGGCCTGGTGCGCTGGGCGCGGTCCGACGCGCGGCGTCTCGTTCTGTGGGACCTGATGCCCGGCGACTACCTACCTTCCGCCACGCCCGCCGTCCTCGCCGAGCGCCTCGTCCGTGCGGCGCGGCCCGGCGGGATCGCCGTGCTGCACGACGGCGTCCCGGCCTATCGCGCTGCCGCGGCGCTCCGCCTCGCCCTGCCCCGCCTCGCCGCCGCCGGCTGGCGCTTCCCCGTCCTCCCCGCGTGACCGCCTCGTGACCGTCCTCGCCGTCCTCGTCCCCACGCTCGTGCTCGTCGCCGGCGGGTACGTCGCGTTCGCGGGCGCGCTCGCGTGGCGGACGTCGCGGGGGGCCGTGCTCGCCCCGCCGGTCCCCACGGCCGACCTGCCGACCGTCGCCATCGTCGTCGCCGCGCGCGACGAGGAGGCGACCATCGGGCGCTGCCTCGACGCCCTCCTCGCGCAGGACTACCCGGCCGAGCGCCTCGAGATCGTCGTCGCCGACGACGGATCGGCCGACCGGACCGCCGCCGTCGTCCGCTCGCGGATGCCGCGCCACCTCGCGACGGCCGGCGACGTCCCGGACGATGCGGACGACGCACCGGAGGAGACGGGCGGCGCGCCGCGGCTGCGGCTCGTCCGCGTGCCCGCGCCGGTCGGGCCGCTCCACGGCAAGGCCAACGCGCTCCACGCCGCCATCGAAATGACGACGGCCGAGATCATTCTCGTCACCGACGCCGACTGCGCCGCGCCGCCGCTCTGGGCCCGCGCGACGGCCGCCGCCTTCGCCGAGCCGGACGTCGGGCTCGTCTGCGGGCTCGCCCGGCTGGACCCGCGCCCCGGCCGGCCGTTCGACCGCGTGCAGGCGCTCGACTGGACGCTGCTGATGGGCGCCGTGAGCGCGCTCGCCGAGGCCGGCGTCCCCGCGACGGGCATGGGCAACAACATGGCCATCCGGCGGTCGGTCTACGACGCCATCGGCGGCTACCCGGCCCTCCCGTTCTCGGTCACCGAGGACTTCACGCTCGTCCGCGCCGTCGCCGAGCGGACGCAGGCGCGCGTCCGCTTCCCCGTCGGCGCGCCGACGACGGTGTGGACGCTGCCCGTGGACGGGTTCGCAGCGGCGTACCGGCAACGTCGGCGCTGGGCGCGCGGCGGCCTGGCCGGCGGATTGCCCGTCGTCGCGGCGTACGTCGCACTGTGGCTGGCGCACGTGCTCCCGCTCGTCGGCCTGTTC
>JBBSUZ010000389.1:0-2147 GCA_038233965.1 Rhodothermales bacterium
GACGTGCGCCGCGGCCCGCGCCGCCGCCGCCGCGGCGGAGAGCGACGGGGACCGTGCGCCCTCGGGCGCGCCCGCCACGACGGCGCCGGCGACGGGCGCGACGCGGCCCTGCCGGTCCAGCGCGACCGCCACGATGGCGCGGTCGACGTCGATGCCGCCGACCTGCTGCTGGACGTAGACGTACGTCACGCCGCCGGGCTCGCTCACGTGGCCGCCCGTGGCGGCGAACTCGGACGCCGTGCCGAGCGCGGACGCCGTGCGGACGTAGGCGAGCGCGGCATCGACGGCTGCGGGTCCGGCGTCGATCCGGACCTGCGCGCCGGCGGGAGCGGCACAGGCGAGGCAGAGGGCGAGAGCGAGCAGTCGGTTCATGGTAGGGCGGGACGAGGAGAGGCAGAGGTAGCGTAAGGTGCGCCAGACGGCCCACAAGCGCAAGCGCTGAGGACTCAATCTGTTGCACCTGCGACGCATTCGGTACAAAAGGGCAGGCGCGCGGAGCGGTTGGGCCAGAATCGGTGCGCCCGGCACGGCCGGGACTCAGGCGCCCCGAGATGCGCACCGCGCCCTCCGCCGAGACGAAAGCGCGGTGGAGCGCGCGGCAGAGCGGCACCGGGGCGGCGCTCGGGCGTAGCATCCGGGCACGACTTCTCGACCCTCGACCCCACTCGACATGCCCGCAGATCCGTTCGGCGTCCGCGACACGCTCCAGACCGCCGGTGGCGCGGTCGCCTACTACCGCCTCGACCGCCTCGCCGAGCAGACCGGGACGGACCTCGACCGGCTCCCGTTCTCGATCAAGGTGCTGATGGAGAACGTCCTCCGCGAGGCCGGCGACGGGCCCGTGACGCAGGACGACGTCCGCACGATCGCGGCCTACGACCCCGCGAACCCGGCCGAGGTCGAGATCCCGTTCACGCCCGCGCGCGTGCTCCTGCAGGACTTCACGGGCGTCCCAGCCGTCGTGGACCTCGCCGCGCTCCGCTCGGCCATGGCGCGCGTCGGTGGCGACCCAGAGGCCATCAACCCGCGCGTGCCCGTCGACCTCGTGATCGACCATTCGGTGCAGGTGGACAGCTTCGCGCTCCCGCAGGCCTTCCAGATCAACGCGGACATCGAGTTCCAGCGCAACGCCGAGCGCTACGAGTTCCTCCGGTGGGGCTCCAAGGCGTTCGACAACTTCTCGGTCGTGCCACCCGAGCGCGGCATCTGTCACCAGGTGAACCTCGAGTACATCGCCAAGGGCGTCTGGACGCGCACCGAAGACGACGGGACGGTGCTCGCGTACCCCGACACGCTCGTCGGCACGGACAGCCACACGACGATGATCAACGGCTTGGGCGTGCTCGGCTGGGGCGTCGGCGGGATCGAGGCCGAGGCGGCCATGCTCGGGCAGCCCGCCTACATGCTCATGCCGCGCGTCGTCGGCTTCAAGCTCTCGGGCAAGCTCCGTGAGGGCGTCACCGCGACCGACCTCACGCTGACGGTGACGCAGATGCTGCGTAAGCACGGCGTCGTCGGCGCGTTCGTCGAGTTCTACGGGCCGGGCCTGTCCAGCATGTCGCTCCCGGACCGCGCGACCATCGCCAACATGGCCCCGGAGTACGGCGCCACGATGGGCTTCTTCCCCGTCGACGCCGAGACGCTGGACTTCCTGCGCCGCACCAACCGCTCCGCGGAGACCGTCGACCTCGTCGAGACTTACTGCAAGGCGCAGGGCCTCTTCCGGACCGACGACACGCCGGACCCGACCTTCGCCGCCACGCTCAGTCTGGACCTCGGCGACGTCCGCCCGTCCATGGCCGGCCCGAAGCGCCCGCAGGACCGCATCGAGCTGCCGGACGTCCAGCAGGCCTTCCGCGAGAGCCTCACGGCGCCCGCCGGCCCACAGGGCTTCGGCCTGGACTCCGCCGACGCGACCGGCACGTACGTCTCGCCGAACGGGACGGAGACGACGCTCGCAAACGGCTTCGTCGCGATCGCGGCCATCACGAGCTGCACCAACACGTCCAACCCGAGCGTCATGCTCGCGGCAGGGCTGCTCGCGCGAAAGGCCGTCGAGAAGGGCATGTGCGTCCAGCCGTTCGTCACGACGAGCCTCGCGCCGGGCAGCCGCGTGGTCACGGCGTACCTCGCCGCGGCGGGCCTCC
>JBBSUZ010000390.1:0-2131 GCA_038233965.1 Rhodothermales bacterium
CCACAGCATGTGCAGGATGGACTCGCGGCCCTGGTAGCCGTGGCTCTCGGCGGGGAGCAGGACGAGCCGCGCCGTCCCGCCCAGGCCCTTGATCGCGCCGTAGAGGCGCTCGGACTGGAGCGTGAACGTGCCCGGGTTGTTGTCCGCCTGCCCGTGGATCATCAGGATCGGCTCGTCGATCTTCTCGGCGTTCATGAACGGGCTCATCGTGTTGTAGAGCGCCGGGTCCTGCCAGTAGGTCCGCTCCTCGGACTGGAAGCCGAACGGCGTCAGCGTGCGGTTGTAGGCGCCTGAGCGGGCGATGCCGGCGCGGAAGAGGTCCGTGTGCGCGAGCAGGTTGGCCGTCATAAAAGCGCCGTACGAGTGCCCGCCGACCGCGACGCGCTGGGCGTCCACGACGCCGCGCCGGACGCCCTCGGCGATGACCGCCTCGGCGTTCATCACGAGCTGCTCGACGAACGTGTCGTTCGGCTGCGCCTCGCCTTCGCCGATGATCGGGAACGAGGCGTCGTCGAGGACGGCGTAGCCGCGCGTGACGAACGGGATGGCGCCCTGGTAGCTCACGTACGTGAACTGGTCGGGCGAGTCCGAGCGCTGGCCGGCGGCAGCGGCGCTGCGAAACTCGGCCGGGTAGGCCCAGACGAACGTCGGGAGCGGGCCGTCGCGCCGGGCGTCGTAGCCGAGCGGGAGGTAGAGCGTGGCCGAGAGCGGGACGCCGTCGGCGCGGGTGTACTCGATCGTCTCCTTGCGGAGATTCGCGAGCTGCGGGTACGGGTGCGGGAAGGTGGTGACGGCCCGGACGGCGCCCGTCCGAACGTTGCGGACGGCGTAGTTCGGCGGCTCCGATGCCGTCTCGCGCTGCGTCAGGAGCGTCCCGGCCGCGACGTCCAGCCATGCGACGGGGCGCTCGAGAACCGGCGCCTGCGAGCGGAAGAGCTCGGTCGTCGCGCGCGTCGCGAGGTCGAGGCGGCGCACGAACGGGCGGTTTCCCTCGGGCGACGCGCCGTCGTCGGTGAGGAAGATGCCGCCGGCGTCCTGGACGAGCACGCGGAAGCCCGCCGCATTCGGGGCCGTCATCGGCGTGCCGAAGGCGGTGTAGCGGTCCTCGGACGAGCCCTCGTAGAGCAGCTCGCGCGGCGCGGCGGGGCGGTCCGGGCGCACGCGGTAGTGGCGGAGCGTGCGCGGGCCCCAGAGGTACTCGGTCGCGATGGCCGTCTCGCCGTCGCCCCACGTGATACCCGAGGCGCGCAGCGGGAGGTCCGTCCACGCCGTCGGCTCGGCGGTGAACGGGGCCGCGAGCAGGAAGAGGCGGTCGCGGGCGGCGGCGTCCCGGCCGGCGTCGCCGCCGTCGAGGGCCTCGGCCCACGCGAGCGTCGCCGGCGCGTCGGCGCGCCACTCGACGTCGCGGCGGCCGGTGCGGACCGACGAGAAGGCGATCGGGACGCTCTCGGCGAGCGGCAGCTCGGCGATCGTGGCGATGGGCGCACCCGTGGCGAGGTCCAGCACGCGCGTCGTCGTGGGGAAGCGCGACCACGGGACGAGGTAGGAATAGGGTCGAACGAGCGTCTCGACCAGCAGGTAGCGGCCGTCGGGCGAGGCGGTGACGGACGTCGTGACGGCGGGCGCGCCGAGCGGGCGCGCCGTTCCGTCGAGGCCGAGCACGACGAGCTGGCTCGTCAGCAGGTGGTCGAAGAGCGCCTCGTCGGTCGCGCTCTTGAGGAGGTCCTGATACGTCCGGGCAGGCGCGGCGCGACCGGCGGTTTCCTGCACGACCGGGCCCGTCGGGACGCCCGCGGCGCTCGGCATCGCGCCGCGGCCGGCCGGGACGAGCTTCACGACGGCCCCGCTGCCGTCCGGCAGCCACTCGACGGCGCCGCCCGGCGAGGCGTCGTTGACAGCGGCGCTCGTCCAGCGCCGTGCCGAGCGCGCGGCAACGTCCGCGATCCACAGCTCGACGCGGTCCGCGAGGTCGAGCGTGAACGCGACGTGTCGGCCGTCGGGGCTCCACGACGGGCTGCGGAGGCGCGCGCCAGCCGGCAGACCCGACACGGCGACGGGGTCGCCCGCGGCGTCGATCGCGCGGAAGGCGAGGCCGGTGAAGGCGGCCGTCCGGCTCGGGGCGTTCGTCGCC
>JBBSUZ010000391.1:0-2084 GCA_038233965.1 Rhodothermales bacterium
CGCCCACGCCCGTTCATGCGCAGTTCTCCGCGCGCGGGGCCGGTTCTGCCCCCGCCGCGCCTAGCTTTCGGCATCAAACTGACGCCCTGGTCCCGATGCTCACCGCCGACACCTTCCGCGACCTCCTCGCCCGGCGCATCCTCGTCCTCGACGGCGCGATGGGCACCATGCTCCAGCGCCACCGCTTCGAGGAGGAGGACTTCCGCGGCGCGCGCTTCGCCGACTGGCCGTCCCCCATCCAGGGCAACAACGACGTCCTCTGCCTCACGCAGCCCGACGCCGTCCGCGACGTCCACCGCGCCTACCTCGACGCCGGGGCCGACATCCTCGCGACGAACACGTTCAACGCGCAGGCCGTCTCGATGGAGGACTACGGCATGGTCGGGCTCGTGCGCGAGATCAACGTCGCCGCCGCCCGCCTCGCCCGCGAGGCTGCGGACGCCGTGTCCACGCCCGAGCGCCCGCGCCTCGTCGCCGGCGCCATCGGCCCGATGAACCGCACGCTCTCGCTCTCGCCCGACGTCAACGACCCCGGCATGCGCGGCGTGACCTTCGACGGCGTCCGCGACGCCTACGCCGAGCAGGTCGCCGCGCTCGTCGAGGGCGGCGTGGACATTCTCCTGGTCGAGACCGTCTTCGATACGCTGAACTGCAAGGCCGCCATCGCCGCCATCCGCCGCTTCAAGCGCGAGACGGGCTCGGCGATTCCGGTGATGATCTCGGGCACGATCGTCGACCTCTCGGGCCGCACGCTCGTCGGCCAGACCGTCGAGGCGTTCTGGAACTCGGTGATGCACTGCCCGGACCTCGTCGCGGTCGGCTTCAACTGCTCGCTCGGCGGCGCGCAGCTGCGGCCGTACATCGAGGAGCTGTCGCGCCTCGCGCCGATCCCGGTCTCGTTCTACCCCAACGCCGGCCTGCCCAACGCCCTCGGCGGCTACGACGAGCAGCCGGACGAGACGGCGGGCATCATCCGCACGCTCGCCGAAGGCCCGAGCGGCCCGGGCTCGGGCGCGTTCAACCTCGTCGGCGGTTGCTGCGGGACGACGCCCGAGCACATCGCCGCGATTGCGGCTGCGGTCGAGGGCGTCGCCCCGCGCACCGTCCCGAGCGTGCCGTCCGCGACGCGCGTCGCCGGCCTCGAAGCTCTCAGCATCACCGACGCCTCGCTCTTCGTCAACATCGGCGAGCGCACGAACGTCACGGGCTCCAAGGCCTTCGCCCGCCTCGTCCTCTCCGGCGACTACGAGGCCGCGCTCGCCGTCGCGAAGCAGCAGGTCGAGAACGGCGCCCAGATGATCGACGTCAACATGGACGAGGGCATGCTGGACTCGGTCGCGGCGATGGAGCGCTTCCTGCTCCTCGCCATGTCCGAGCCCGACATCGCCCGCGTGCCGGTCGTCGTGGACTCGTCCAAGTGGGCCGTTATCGAGGCCGGCCTGAAGTGCATCCCCGGCAAGCCCGTCGTCAACTCGGTCTCGCTCAAGGAGGGCGAGGCCGCCTTCCGCGAGCAGGCCACGTGGGCCCGCGACTACGGCGCCGCCGTCATCGTGATGGCCTTCGACGAGGACGGCCAGGCCGACACGCTGGACCGCCGTATCGCGATCTGCGGCCGCGCCTACGCCATCCTCACGGACGAGCTCGGCTTCCCGCCCGAGGACGTCATCTTCGACCCCAACATCTTCGCCATCGCGACCGGCTTGGAGGAGCACCGCCGCTACGCGATCGACTTTCTGGATGCCGTCCGCTGGATCAAGGCCAACCTGCCCGGCGCCAAGATCTCCGGCGGCGTCTCGAACCTCAGTTTCTCGTTCCGCGGCAACGACGCCGTCCGCGAGGCGATGCACACCGCCTTCCTGAAGCACGCCGTCGAGGCGGGCATGGACATGGGCATCGTCAACGCGGGCCAGCTCGGCGTGTACTCGCAGATCGAGCCCGCCCTGCTCGAACTGATCGAGGACGTCCTGTTCGACCGCCGCGACGATGCGACGGAGCGCCTGGTGACGCACGCCGAGGCGATGCGCGACACCGGAGGCCAGGTCAACCAGAAGCAGAACGACGCGTGGCGAGAGGGGACGGTCGAG
>JBBSUZ010000392.1:0-2076 GCA_038233965.1 Rhodothermales bacterium
CTCCGCCCGTGTCTGCTCCCGCGACCCGGCTACTCGGCCGCGCCCTGCGCGTCCGCGACGCGGGCGAGGACGCCGCCGTCGCGGGCGGAGGCGCGCAGGCTGGCGTAGGGAATCGTCACTTCGGCTGCGCACGCCTCGATGACGTGCGGGAACTCGGGCTGGACGATCAGGCCGGTTTCGGCGAGCGCGTACGCGAACGTCGTGCCCGCGAGCGCCTCGGTCGTGACCGTCTCGGCACAGTCCGGGTTCTCGCCCGCCGCCTCGGGCGCGAGCGTCGTCTGGAGGACGCCCGTGATGACGGCGCGGTCGCCGGCGTAGTCGCGAAAGAGGGCCTCGAACGGGACGACCTCGCCCGTCCGAAGGTCGAACGTGACGGACTGGTTGTAGTCGTTGGTCGGGTACGGCCCGCCGCAGGAGTACGACGAGTGGATGCTCACGCTCAGCATGTCGTGCGCGGCGAGCCGAACCTCCGAGTTGGACGTGTACGAGGACTCCTCCGCGCCCGGCCGGACGATCTCGGGGTCGCACCTCATCTCGGCCGCCACCGAGTCTAGCACGGCGTTGACGCGGGCCTCGACGTCAGAGCGGCCGGCCAGCGTCACGCGGGGCAGCTCGATCCCGGTCGAGTCGTCGCGGACGGTCCGGACCTGGATGGAGTCGACGGCGGCGGCGGGCGCGCCGGGGGCGTCGCCGGACGGGGTGCAGCCGGCGGCGGCGAGGAGCAGGACGAGGGCGAGCGGGCGCATCGGGAGCCGGTGAGGGAGAGGGGCGAACCTACGCCGCGTCGTCCGCCCCGGCGTCCCAGCCCCACTCGAGCAGCGGCAGCGCCGTGCGTCCGAAGTCGGCGACGAGGCGAGCGAAGCCGGGCCGCATGACGTCGTCGTCCGTGACGGGCCGCGTGGCGACCATCCCCTTCCAGCGCAGGACGTCCGCGACGTCCGACTCGGCGAAGCTCTCGTAGCCGCGCGGCATCCGCTTCAGCGGGTCGCGCCCGGCGACGGTGACGTCCCCGCCCGCCTCGGCCTCGGCGATGGCAGCCAGCAGGCGCGACGGGTCGGCGGCGATGCGCTCGCGGAAGCGGCGGACGAGCGCAGGCTCGGGCGACCAGAATCCGGCGCCGAGAAAGCAGGCGCCCGGCTCGACGTGTGCGTAGAGCGCCCCGGCGTCGCCCTTGAGCCCGGAGCGCGACCACACGACGCCGACGTGCGTCTTGTACGGCGCCTTGTTTTTCGAGAACCGCGTGTCGCGGTAGATCCGGAAGACGCCCTTCGCGGCGTCGGCGCTGAGCGGGACGCCCTGGCGCGCGAGTTCGCCCGAGACGTCCTGCACGAGGCAGCGCGCGGGCCACATCAGCTCGTCGTCGAACGTCGGCTTTCGGGGCTTGAACCACTCGCGGTCGTTGTGATCGCGGAGGTCGCGGAGGAAGGCGAGGGCCTCGGGGCGGAAGCCGGGGAACGGCGGGAGGTCGGTCATCGGGGGCGGCAGAACGGCGGAGAACCCGGCCGGGGGACCGGTCTCGCGTGCGGTAGTTTTCGGCGTTCAGTTTACACTCGCGCCCGATCTGCCCGGGCGTGACACCTGCCTCTCTCCGCGGCTCCACCTCACACCCACTCGGTCCGAATGCGCCTCTTTACGCTTGTTCTCCTGACAGTCGCCGCCCTGCCCGCCTCGGCGCAGAGCCTGCTCCTGCCCGCCCCGATGGGGATGCGGACGATCACGGTCCAGGGCCGCGGATCCGTCACCGCCCCATCGGACCACGCCGTCGTGCGCTTCCAGGTCCGCACCGAGGGCGCGACGCTGGACGAGGCGCTCGAGCTGCACGGCGCCGAGGTCACACGCGTACAGGGTCTGCTCCGCGCCGCCGGCGTGCCTGAGACGAAGGTCACGCTGGACCGCGTCGCCGTAGGCGACGACGATGACGACGGGCCGCGCTTCGGGCCGTCGGCCAACGACGGGCCGTCTGAGACGGTCACGGTCTCGCGCGCCATCACGGCCGAGGTCGACGACCTCGACGCCGTCGACGGCCTGGTGGGGGCGCTCGCGACGCGCCGCGGCGACGACGCGCTGACGACGCAG
>JBBSUZ010000393.1:0-2053 GCA_038233965.1 Rhodothermales bacterium
GCCCGCGACGTCGGCGCATACGCCGACCCCCCCCGCTGGGGCGTACTCGGTCCACCGCGCCGCGCTCGGCAAAGCGGCCCCAGCGGGGCGTCTCTACGGTGACATCCCGGCGGCGTGGCGGCGTCCCGGGCGGGCGTTCGTGCCGTCTTCGCGGCGCCGGATCTGCCGTCGGTGGACGGCCCGGTATCTTCGCGCGGTTCTCCTCGCTCCGATGCTCCAAGCTGCCGCCTCCGTCCCCGACCTCGTCCGCGCCGCCGTGCTCGGGCTCGTCGAGGGCGCGACCGAGTTCATCCCCGTCTCGTCCACGGGCCACCTCATCCTGGCCACCGAGGCGCTCGGGCTGGACCCGTCCGAGCCGCGGATGGTCGTCTTCAACGTCGTCATCCAGCTCGCGGCCATCCTCGCCGTCGTGTGGGTGTACCGCGAGAAGATCCTCGATGTCATCCGGCGCCTGCCGACCGACCGCGCCGCGCGCCGCCTCGCCGGGTCGATCATCCTCGCGTCGGTGCCGGCTGCCATCCTCGGGCTGCTCTTCGACGACTGGATCGACGCCCACCTCTTCCGCATCGAGACGGTCGCGGCGGCCCTCGTCGTCGGCGGAATCGGGATCCTGATCATCGAGCGGGTCGCCGAGAAGCGGCGCGTGCGCGTGCTCCGCGTGGACGACATCGAGGCCCCGGACGCGCTCAAGGTCGGCTTCGCGCAGTGCCTCGCGCTCTTCCCGGGCGTGAGCCGCAGCGCGTCGACCATCCTCGGCGGCGTCGCCTTCGGGCTGTCGCGCGTCGCGGCGACCGAGTTCTCGTTCTTCCTCGCGATCCCGATCATGATCGGGGCATCGGGCCTGAAGCTGGTCAAGGAGGCAGACACGCTCTCGCCGGGCGACGGCGCGTTCTTCGCCGTCGGATGCGTCGTCGCGTTCGTGTCCGCCCTCGTCGTGATCCGGTTCCTGATCCGGTTCGTCGCGCAGCACACGTTCAGCGTCTTCGCGTGGTACCGCATCGCGGCCGGCCTCGCCATCCTCGGCTGGATCTACCTCGGCGCCGGGCACTGACGGTGCGGGCGACTTGGCGAGCGGCAGGACGCGGCGGAGCGGGCACGCCGTTGCCGGCACACCCGCTCTGCTATCCGATGAGACGGCCCTGACCCGCCGTCAGAACTGCGCGGTCTCGGTCGAGTGCGCCATCGCGCCCGTGGAGGCCGTGCCCTGAGTGACGGCCTCGCGGATGCGGTCGAAGTAGCCCGTGCCGACCTCGCGCTGGTGCCGCGTCGCCGTGTAGCCGCGCGCCTCGTCTGCAAACTCGGCCTTCTGGAGGCGCGAGTAGGCCGCCATCCCCTCGCGGGCGTAGCCGTGCGCGAGGTCGAACATGGAGTGGTTGAGGGCGTGGAAACCGGCGAGCGTCACGAACTGGAAGGCGTAGCCCATCGCGCCGAGCTGCTGCTGGAACGTCGAGATCGTCTCCGGGTCCAGCTTCGCCTCCCAGTTGAACGAGGGCGAGCAGTTGTAGGCCAGCCGCGTGCCGGGGAACTGCGCGTGGATGGCGTCGGCGAAGGCCTGCGCCTGCGCGAGGTCCGGCGTGGACGTCTCCATCCAGAGCAGGTCCGCGTAGGGCGCGTAGGCCAGCCCGCGTGCGATGGCCGCCTCGAGGCCGCTCAGGACCGGGAAGAAGCCCTCGGACGTCCGCCCGGCGGCCGCGTCCACGAACGGTTTGTCGCGGTCGTCGACGTCACTCGTGAGCAGCGTCGCCGAGTCGGCGTCCGTCCGGGCGACCAAGACGGTCGGGACGCCGAGGACGTCGGCGGCGAGGCGCGCGGCGACGAGCTTGGTGACGAACTCGCCGGTCGGGACGAGGACCTTGCCGCCGAGGTGGCCGCACTTCTTCTCGGACGCGAGCTGGTCCTCGAAGTGGACACCGGCGGCGCCGGCCTCGATCATGGCCCGCATGAGCTCGTACGCATTGAGCGCGCCGCCGAAGCCCGCCTCGGCGTCGGCGACGATGGGCGCGAGCCAGTGCGTCTCGTCCGTGCCGCCCTCCGCGACCGCGATCTGGTCGGC
>JBBSUZ010000394.1:0-1918 GCA_038233965.1 Rhodothermales bacterium
TACCACTACGCCGTCAACCTGCTCACGGAGCACCAGCTCAAGCGGGCGCCCGGGGCGGACGGGCCGCGCTGTTTCGGGGCCTACGTCCTCGAGGAGCCGACGGGCGAGGTCCACACCGTGCTCGCGAAGGCGACGCTGCTCGCGGCCGGCGGCGCGGGGCAGGTCTACCAGCACACGACCAACCCGCGCGTCGCGACGGGCGACGGCATCGCGATGGCGTACCGGGCCGGCGCGGCCGTCGCCAACATGGAGTTCATCCAGTTCCACCCGACGAGCCTCTACCTGCCCGGCGCAGACTTCGGCGGGCGCTCGTTCCTCATCACCGAGGCCGTCCGCGGCGACGGCGGCATCCTGACGAACCTGGGCGGCGAGCGCTTCATGCCGCTCTACGACAGCCGCCTCGAGCTCGCCCCGCGCGACGTCGTCGCCCGCGCTATCGACGACCAGATGAAGCGCCGCGGCGAGGACCACGTCTGGCTCGACATCTCGCACAAGCCGGCCGCCGAGGTCCTCAAGCACTTCCCGAACATCCAGGAGACGCTGCTCGCGAACGGCATCGACATGACGCGCGACAAGATCCCGGTCGTCCCGGCCGCGCACTACACCTGCGGCGGCGTCGTCGTGGACCGCGAGGCGCGGACGTCGATCGCGGGCCTGTTCGGCTGCGGCGAGGTGACGTGCTCGGGCCTGCACGGGGCCAACCGGCTGGCGTCGAACTCGCTCCTCGAGGCGCTCGTGTACGCGCACAACGCCGTCGGCCCGGCCGTCGAAGCGATGCACGGGGCAGACCTGGCGGAGGACATGCCGGACTGGGACGAGTCCAACACCGAGAACCCGCAGGAGTGGGTCCTCGTCTCGGCCAACCGCGACGAGCTGCGCCGGCTCATGCAGTCGTACGTCGGCATCGTGCGAAGCGAGTTGCGGCTGGAGCGGGCCGCCCGGCGCATCGACCTGATTGCCCGCGAGACGGAGGACTTCTATCAGCGGACGAAGCTCTCGGCCGAGCTCTGCGAGCTGCGCAACCTCGCGGCCGCGGCCTACCTCGTCGTCGCATGCGCCCGGCAGAGGCACGAGAGTCGCGGTCTCCACACGATGATGGACTTCCCCGAAACGGACCCGGCGCAGGCGTCCGACACCGTCCTCCGCGCCCGCGCCTGACGCCGCCGCGCGCATGGGCTCGGCGTGTCCGTCGGTCCCGGAGACCGAAACGCAGAGCGCCCCGGCCGAACGGATCGACCGGGGCGCGAAGGCGAGCAGACGGCGCCTTACGGAGCCGGGTGCGCCGCCACGTAGGCGTCGTACTCGGCCTTCGAGACGCGGCCGTCGCCGTCCGCGTCGTAGTCCGTCATGACGACCGTGCCGAAGTTGGTGCCGTACTCGGTGTCCGAGAGGTAGCCATCGGTATCGGTGTCGTAGGTCGTGAACCCGTCGCCGAGGACGTTCGCGTCGGGCTCGCCGGGCTCGTCGATGATCTCGCCGTCGCCGATGACGTCCGCGCGGTCGCCCGCGGGTGCGCCCTCGTCGATAGCGTTCTGCTCGGCCGAGTCGGCGCAGGCGGTCAGGGAGAGGCCGAGAGCGACGGCCATGATGAATGCGCGCATGGGTGATGCGGGTGGGTGAGTGGGTTCTAAGCCGGAGCGCCCCACTTGTGTTCCGCGCGACGGCTAACCTGGGGAGATCCCCGAGTTGCTTGCCGCGCGCGGTGCCTAGGCGCCGGCCTACAGGTTTTCGATCAGCGCGTCGGCGAAGCCGGAGCACGAGACGAGCGTCGCGCCGTCCATGAGGCGCTCGAAGTCGTAGGTGACGCGCTTCTGCTGGATTGTGGCCTCCATCGAGGCCATGATGAGGTCGGCCGCCTCGGTCCAGCCCATGTAGCGCAGCATCATCTCGCCCGAGAGGATCACCGAGGACGGGTTGA
>JBBSUZ010000395.1:0-1899 GCA_038233965.1 Rhodothermales bacterium
ACAGCCGGTCGCGCCGGACAGCCGGTCGCGCCGGACAGCATCTACATGGCCCCGAACACGCTCGGTTTTACGGATGTCACGCTCCCCAACGGCATCGTCGGGTGTGACGTGTTCGTCTCATTCCCGCCGGCCCAGCGCCGCAATCCACCGAGCAAGTACGTCGTCTACCCCGCCTCGACGCTGTTTCCGGTGACGGTCGAGTTTACCGTAGACGGAAAGACGACGCCCATCATCGTGAGGCGCTTCGTGTACAACGGCGGCAGCGGTCCGGAGCCTCTGTCTTTCTTCAACCCGGCCGGCGGCAACGCAGACGTGTACTTCAAGATCGAGCCCACGCGGGTGCGCGTCAGCCCGGACGACTTCTGGAGCGCGAACGGCGGGCTCGGGCGCTACATGGACGAGGTGGTCCCGGACGACGGGTGGGTCTTTCCCTACCACCGCGACGCTTTCTGCGCGGCGATCTCGTGCTCCAGCAATGCACAGCCGGTCAACGCGGGAGCCCCGTTCCTGATGCCGGTCGGTGCCGTGCTCGTGTACGGGCAGCCGCTCGTGAAGCACCTCACGCCGGCGCTGTCGATGCTGCTCTCGCAGCCGAACATCGACTGGACGGAGGAGTGGCTGACGCTGGCGTTCGCGCCCGCGACGAGCCTTCAGCTGTCGTCGCCGAGCTTCCGCGCGGCGGGGCTGACGTTCACGGCGTCGAACACGGCGCAGGGGTGGGGCGGCATCCGGTTCAGCCCCGGCTCGGGCGGCGTGCTGGACACGACGATCGTCGAGCGCGTGACCGGCGAGGGCCCGCTGGGGCTCGGGACGACGGCGGCCATCACCGTCGACGGCGCGTCGCCGACGTTCAACAGCGTGATTGTCCAAACGCCTGTCGCCGGCACCCTGATCGGCCTCAGCGTGACCGGGACGGCCGCGGCTCCTGTCGCGACGGACCTGAACATGACAGACATGACCGGGCGGGGCGTGGTCGTCAACGGCGGGGCCCGTCTCGACCTCTTCCGCGGCGAGATTACTGGCAACGACGGCGGCGGCGTCGCCGTGGCCGGCACGGGCACGCGCGCCTACTTCCAGCGCGCTCTCACCGGCAATTTCCGCGGCCCCCAGATCACACTTAACGAGGGCGGGGGCGTCTTCGCCGCGTCCGGGGCCGAGGTCCGCTTCGGGACCGACAACGTCTCGGCACCGGGCTACGGCTACGCCAGCGTGACGGGAAACGGCAACGCGGGGGCCGGCGGGCGCGGTCTCGCGGCCAGCGGCGGAGCCGACATCTACGCCGGCACCGGCAAGGCAACCACGGGCACCTACCAGCGCAACCGCGTCTTCGGCAATTTCACCTCGTCGTCGACCGGCAACGCGTACGCCGCAGGGACGGGGAGCACGGTCTATGCCCGGTGCGCGTGGTGGAACACGACCAACCCGACCGCCTTCCGCGTCGGCGCGGCGTCGGGCGGGCTGACGGATGCAAGCCTCTTCCTGACGGCCGACCCGTACACGACGGCCACGCCGGCGTGCATGGATCAGAGCGTCGTCCCGCGCGGGGCGGGCGGTGCGGCGTGGACGCTGACGGGCGACGGCGCGGCGGGCCGCGGAACGCCTGAGGACGAAGCCGAAGGACTCGACCGTCTCGCCGACGCCATGTCGGCGACGACGCCGGCCGAGGCGGTGTCGATTCTGGCGTCGCTCGTAGCAGATCTCCCCGATACCGCCGCGGCCGTAGCGGCGCTCGGCGAGGCGGGGCAGATCGCCGCGCGGCCGGGTGCGCCCGTGGCAGCGCTCGCGCTCGTGACGGGTGCGACGACGAGCACGCATCAGGCAGTGCGGGTAGCGGCGTGGCAGGCACTCGTGTCGATGCGGCGCGCGGCAGGCAACGCCTCGGCCGCGCTCGCGGCGGCG
>JBBSUZ010000396.1:0-1889 GCA_038233965.1 Rhodothermales bacterium
CGCGACGAGATCGTGCCGGCCAACATCCTCATGATCGGGCCGACGGGCGTCGGCAAGACCGAGATCGCGCGGCGGCTGGCCAAGCTCACCGGCGCGCCGTTCGTGAAGGTCGAGGCGACCAAGTTCACCGAGGTCGGCTACGTCGGCCGCGACGTCGAGTCGATGATCCGCGACCTCGTCGACGGGGCGGTGGCAGCCGCGCGCGAGGCGCAGGCCGACCGCGCGCGCGACCGCGCCGCCGTCCTCGCCGAGGAGCGCCTGCTGGACCTGCTGCTCCCGCCAGCGCCGAGCGCAGCGCCGGGCGTCCCGACGTTCGGCTTTCCCGCTGCGGCCCCCGCGGCCGATGTGAGCGAGCCCGACGCCGGCGAGAACCGGACGCGCGAGAAGCTGCGCGACAGGCTCCGCGCAGGCGCGCTCGACGCCCGCGAGGTCGAAGTCGACGTCACGGCGGACCGCACGACGAACCTCCAGATGTTCGGCCCGATGGGCATGGAGGAGATGGGCATCAACCTCAACGATATGCTCGGCGGGATGGGCAAGACGCGCAAGACGCGCCGCGTGAAGGTCCAGGAAGCCCTGACGCTGCTGACGGCCGAGGAGGCGCAGAAGCTCGTCGACGGCGAGTCGGCGAAGGAGGAGGCCATCGCGCGCGTCGAGCAGGCCGGCATCGTCTTCATCGACGAGATCGACAAGGTCGCCGGGCGCCAGGGCGCGGGCGGCTCGGGGCCGGACGTCTCGCGCGAGGGCGTCCAGCGCGACCTGCTGCCGATCGTCGAGGGCTCGACGGTGACGACGAAGCACGGGCCGGTCAAGACGGACCACATCCTGTTCATCGCCTCGGGCGCGTTCCACATCTCGAAGCCGTCCGACCTCATCCCCGAGCTCCAGGGCCGCTTCCCGATCCGCGTCGAGCTCGGCTCGCTCTCGGAAGACGACTTCGTGCGCATCCTCACCGAGCCCGAGAACGCGCTCGTGACGCAGTACGCCGCCCTCTTCGCGTCCGAGGGCGTCGAACTGACCGTCGACGACGCGGCGGTCCGCGAGATCGCGCGCATCGCGACCGACGTCAACGAGTCCGTCGAGAACATCGGCGCTCGGCGGCTGCACACGATCCTGACGACGCTGCTGGACGCCGAGCTGTTCGCGGTGCCGGACGACCACGTCGGGCCCGTCCACGTCACGGCCGAGCTCGTCCGCGAGCGGCTCGCCGCGATCGCCCAGAACCGCGACCTCAGCCAGTTCGTGCTGTGAGGCGCGTGGCGGCGGGCCTCGGGGCGGGTCTGCGCGCGAGCGCAGTGCGCCTGCGCGGGCCCGTCGTCGTGCTCGCCAGCGGGGCCGTGGCGGCGCAGGTCATCTCGTACGCGGCGCGGCCGCTGCTCACGCGCCTGTTCACGCCGGCCGAGTTCGGGCTGCTCGCCTTCTACGCCGCCGCGGTGAGCGTGCCGGCGGCGTTCGCGACGGGCCGCTACGAAGACGCCGCGATGCTTCCGGCACGCGACGACGACGCGGCCCGGCTGACGCGGCTGGCGCTCGCTCTGGCCGCCGGCTTGGCGCTCGTGCTCGTCGCGCTCGTGCCGGCGCGCGGCGCCGTCGCCGGCTGGCTCGGGCGGCCCGAGGCGGCCGGCGTGCTCGCCATCGTCGGTCCGGGCATGCTGGCGCTCGTCGCGGCGCGGGCCTGCGAGGTGTGGCTGACGCGGCGGCACCGCTACCGCGCCGTCTCGGCCGGGCGCATCGCGCAGACCGTCGTCGGCGGTCCGGCGCAGCTCGCCGCGGGCGTGCTCGGGTGGGGGGGGCTCGGGCTCGCCGGCGGCCTGCTCGCCGGTCGCGCGGTCGCCGCGGTCGGCCTGCTCGCGGCGTCGTGGCGCGAGGCGCGCGCGGCCGACGCGAGC
>JBBSUZ010000397.1:0-1885 GCA_038233965.1 Rhodothermales bacterium
GTAGGGGTCCGGCACGCCGCGGAGGTAGGGGAGGGGCGCCGTAAGCCAGATGGCCTCGTTGTCGGCCGTATGGCCGCCCGAGGACGACGAGTAGAGCGCCTCGACGGGGCTGCCGCGGTACGTCAGGATCTGGCCGCGCGTCTCGCGCTCGGCGCGCCGCGTGGTCTCGGTCACGACGCCCGCGCCGCGGTAGACCTGCGAGCCCTGGTGGTCGTCGACGTCGTACGGCCGCTGCGTCGTCGCCGCGCGCACGGCGTAGGTCCGCGCGAGGACAGCCTGCGCCTTGACGCCCTCGATCTCGGGGAATCCGTACTCGCTCGCGACGACGCTCGCGACGTAGTCCGGCATCGGGACCCGGTTGACGACGGCGAACGCGCCGGCCCACACGATTCCGGTTACGGTCCCGGCGACGTCCACCGTCTGCCGCCCGCCGACGACGCGGAGCGATCCCGCCAGCGCCGCCACTTCGACGGACCGGCCCTCGCCCGAGATGCCGCTGCCCGTGACGCGGACGCGCTCGCCGGTCCGCTCGATCGTCGTCACCGCGCCCGCCATCGTCTGGCCGACCGGCGCGCCGTCCACGACCACGCGCGCCGCTCCGGTGACGGCGACCGACGCTGGCGCGGCCGTCCCGAACAGGCGCACGCGCACGTCGGCGTTCTGGGCCGAGACCGCTGCGGGCAGAAGCAGAGCGAGGAGTGCTACGAGCGAGAGGAGGCGCAACGGGCGCATAGTCACGAGGTCGAAGGGACGTCCGTATCGCGGCAGTCGCGACGGGCTTGCACTCGTGGGTAGAAGGGAACGGCGGGGTTACAAAGTGAGCCGCTCGCGGAGGTCGCGCGAGCGAGCGCGACTCGCGACCACTTCCAGGCCGCCGTCCAGCACCAGTTTGTAACGGCCCGAGAACCACGGGATCAGCTCGCGCACGGCCCCGAGCCGGACGAGCGCGCCGCGGTGGACGCGCATCGTGCGCGCCGGATCGAGCCGCGACTCGAGCGCGTCGAGCGTGAACGCGACGAGGTGCCGCTGGATCGTGCCGCCCGGCGCGCGGACGTGCAGGTTGGTGATCCCGTCGGTGACGATGGCCGCGACGAGGTCGTCGGCGTCGACGACGAAGAGGCGGTCCGCGCCCTGGACAGTGAACTGGCGGAGCGGGGCTTCGGTGCGCGCCGGGGCGTCGAGGCGGTCGAGGCGGTCGAGCAGGTCCGCGAGGCGGTCGACGCGCGCGTCGGCCGTGTCGGCGGCGGCCGTGTCGGCGGCGGGCACTGCGGCGGCGGGGCGGACGTGCGCCTCGGCGCGGGCGACGGCGGCGGCGAGGCGCTCGGTGTCGACGGGCTTGAGCAGGTAGTCCACGGCCGACGCCTGGAAGGCGCGCAGCGCGTACTCGTCGTAGGCGGTCGTGAAGACGACGGCCGGGCGGTGGTCCGGGCGCAGCCGGTCGAGGACGTCGAACCCGTCGAGCTCGGGCATGCGGACGTCCAGGAAGACGAGGCCGTACGGCTCGTCCGCGGCGTCCATCCGCGCGAGCGCGTCGACGCCGTCGGTCGCCTCGTCGGGTGGCTCGAGGCGGCCAGCCTCGACGAACGGCTCGAGCAGGCGGCGGAGGCGGCTGCGGGCCGGGGCCTCGTCGTCGACGATCAGGACGCGCATCGGGATGGGGATTGGGGGTTGAGGATTGGGGGCGTGCGGGTCAGCGCGGTGCGCCTGTAGAGACGCCCCGCTGGGGCGTCTGGCCGGATGCCGCGACGTCCACGACGTCCGCCGCACCCGTCGTCATCGGCGTCGCGCGCGGCGGGAGCGTCAGCGTGGCCGTCGTGCCGGCGGGCGACGACGCGAGGCGCAGGCCGTCCGACGACCCGTAGAGCCCGCGCAGGCGGGCGGCGAC
>JBBSUZ010000398.1:0-1882 GCA_038233965.1 Rhodothermales bacterium
CCGGGGCCGTCCGGACGCAACTGGCCAACGCGCTGGCCGCGTGAGGGGAACTGGGAAACAGGAACTGGGGACTGGCTGAGAAACGGGGGGGCTGTTGGCTGACAGATGGACGTCTGCGAATTTCCCCAATCCCCAATCCCCAATCCCCAATCCCCAATCCCCAATCCCCAATCCCCTCACCCGAGCCCGTCGCGGCGCAGTAGGAGGAGGAAGAATGGGACACCGCAGAGGGCCGTGAGCACGCCGACCGGCACCTCCTGACCCCCGAGGAGCGTCCGCGCGGCCAGGTCCGCGACGACGAGAAAGACGGCGCCGGCCGCGAACGCGAGCGGCACGAGCCGCCGGTGCCCTGCGCCGACTGTCATCCGGACCGCGTGCGGCACGACGAGCCCGACGAACCCGACGACGCCGGCCGATGCCACCGCCGCGCCCGTCGCGACAGCGGTGACGAGGATCAGCGTCTGCTTGAGGCGCTCGACCGGCACGCCGAGGGCGGCGGCCTGCTCCTCGCCCGTCGTGAGCAGATCCAGCGGCCGGGCGAGTGCCCACAGGATGGCGAGCGCGCCGAGCGACGCGCCCAGCGGCACCCAGACCGCGCTCCACGTCGCCGCGGCGAAGGAGCCGAGCAGCCAGAACAGGACCGCCCGCAGCTTGTCGGGCTCCGGCGAGGCGAACGTCACGAACGACGTCACCGACCCGAGCAGGGCCGCCACGGCGACGCCCGTCAGCAGCAGACGGGCCGGCGCGAGCGCCCCGCCGCGCCGCGAGAGCGCCACGACGGCCGCGACGGCGACCCACGACCCGGCGACGGCCGCGAGCGGCATCGTCAGCGCGCGTGACAGGAGCGGTGGCAGGAAGCCGAGAAAGAAGAGCGACGCGCCTGCGCTCGCCCCGCTCGACGCGCCGAGCAGGTACGGATCCGCGAGCGGGTTGCGCACGAGCGCCTGCATTGCCACGCCGACGACCGCCAGCCCGCCGCCGACGACGGCCGCGAGCACGACGCGCGGCATCCGCAGGCGCCACACGATCGTCGTCGCCGTCGCATCGCCGTGCCCGACCAGGGCGGCCCAGACGCGGGCGGCGCCGAGGTCCGCCGAGCCCCAGACGAGCGCGGCCACGCACGCCGCGACCGCAGCGACGCCCACGGCGGCGGCAAGGACGGCCGGGCGCACGCTCACGCCGCGCCCGCCGCGAACGCCTCCGGGTGCAGCCGCCGCGCCATCACGCCGACGCCCTCGGCGACGCGCGGGCCGGGCCGGCTGACGAGGTCGGGGTCGATGCCGTAGACGCGGCCCGAGGCGACGGCGGGCGTCGTGAGCAGCGCCGGGTGGCGCGCGCCGAAGCCGGCCGCGTCGCCCAGGACGAAGATGACCTCGGGCGCCATGTCGAGGATCGCCTCCTCGGACGGCGTCGACGCAGCCCCGTCGTAGCGGTCGGTGAGGTTGTCGCCGCCGGCGGCGCGGACCATCTCGGAGGCGTACGAGGCGCGCCCGAAGGCGTAGAACGTCCCGCCCTCGTCGCCGACGAGCAACAGCACGCGCGGCGTGGCGAAGCCGGCGACGGCCTGCCGGACGCCCGCGACGCGGCGCTCGAAGTCGGTCGCGGCGGTCGCCCCGCCGCGCACGGCGAGCAGCGTGTCCAGCATGCGCATCGCTCGCGGGATGTCGTCGAGCATCGCGAAGCGGAAGAGATAGGTCGGCAGGCCGAGGCCCGTCAGGCGGTCGGCGTCGGCCGTCGTGGTGATGTCGAGCGAGCCCAGCACGAGGTCCGGGTGGAGCGCGACGAGGCCCTCGGCGTCGATCGGATACGTCGCGACGCGCGGCAGGCCAGCGATGCCGGCGGGGAAGTCGTCGGCTGGGGCGACGCCGGCGAGGCGCTCGAC
>JBBSUZ010000399.1:0-1862 GCA_038233965.1 Rhodothermales bacterium
GCGCTCGTGCCGGCGTGGCGGCTCTCCGAGGCGCTCGCGGCCGTCCGCGCCGCGCACCCGTACGAGGAGGTCGTCGTGTTCACGCACCCGGTCGCGGGCATCGCCACGCGCGAGGGCTACGGGGCCGTCGGCGAGTTGCCTGAAGCCTTGGCGCTGCCCGACTTTCTCGACCACGTCGGCCGCGCGCTCGGCGTGCCCGCCCTGCGCCACACGGCCGACCCCGACCGTCTGATCCGGCGCGTCGCCGTCTGCGGCGGCTCGGGCCTGTCGTTCCTCCGCGACGCCCTCGCCTCCGGCGCCGACGCCTACGTCACCGCCGACGTCACGTACCACCGCTGGGCCGAGGCGCTGGACACCGGCGGCACGCCGCGCCTCGCGCTCGTCGACGCCGGCCACTACGAGACCGAGCGCATCGCCGAGTCCCTCCTGGTCGACATCGTGCGCGGCGCCTTCCCGGACGTCCCAGTCGTGCGGACGGACGGACGGAGCGACGTCTCGCGCGTCCACGTCGTCGGCTGATCAGGCGCTCGTCGGGAGCCGAGCCGGGCGCGGCAGGCGCGCGGCCGTCACGCCCGGCGGCATCGCACGACGGACGGCGACCCCGACCGGCGCGTCGGCCGCGTTGGCGTCGGCCTCGGACGTGTTGAGCAGAATCTCGAGCACGCCTGCCGTGTCCGTCGCCGTCATCAGGCGCGTCCGCAGGCGGGACGCGCCGGCGTGGCCCTTGAAGTAGCCGCCGTACATGCGGCGCATCTCGAGCACGCCCTTGCGCTCGCCGAGCCACGCCGCCTTGAGCGTGACGTGCTCCGCGACGGTCTCGATGCGCTCGTCCCACGTCGGGCCGGGCATCGTCTCGCCGGTCTCCAGGAGCGCCTTCGCCTCGCGGAAGATCCACGGGTTGCCGATGGCCCCGCGCCCGATCATGACCGCGTCGACGCCCGTCTCGAACAGCTCGCGGACGCGCTCGGGCGTCGCCGCGTCGCCGTTGCCGACGAGCGGGATGTTCTGCAGCGCCTCGCGGATGCGCGGAAACCACTCCCAGCGCGCCTCGCCGCGGTACATCTGCGCCCGCGTGCGCGCGTGGATCGCGAGCGACGCCACGCCGACCCCCTCGAGCATCCGGGCGACGTCGAGCACGTTGATCGAGGCGTCGTCCCACCCGAGCCGCGTCTTGACCGTGACCGGCCGCGACGTGTTGGCGATGACGGCCGCCGTGATGGCCTCCATCTTGCCGATGTTGCGGAGGATGCCCGAGCCGCCGTCGTGGCAGACGACCTTCTTGACCGGGCAGCCGAAGTTGATGTCCACGATGTCGGGCGCCTGCGCGTCCGAGATCGCCGCCGCCTGCCCGACGTCGACCGCCTCGCCGCCGTAGATCTGGATCGCGACCGGGCGCTCGGCCTCGTAGAACTCGAGCTTCTGGACGGACGTCGCGGCGCCGTGGAGCAGGCCGCCAGCCGAGATGAACTCGGTCGTGAGCACGTCCGCGCCGAAGCGCTTGCAGATGATCCGGAACGGCGGGTCCGAGACGTCCTCCATCGGGGCGAGGAAGAGCGGGCGCGGGCCGAGGTCGAGGTCTCCGATGCGCACGGGCGGCGGCGGTGGCTGGCCCTCAAGTAACGGCGTGCGCCGGCCGAAGCGGGTGAGCCCTCCGGGAAATCCAGCGACGTCTGACGGGCGACGGGCGACGGGCGACGGGCGACGGGCGACGGGCGACGGGCGACGGGGCGGAATGGACCGCGCTCTGCTCATTGCCGACGCCACCCCTCTCCCATTTTCATCCTGAACTCGTTTCTGGATCTGCATTTTGCCTTTCTCGGCCGCCAGATGTAATGCAGATCCTGAAACGAGTGGGCTGCGCC
>JBBSUZ010000400.1:0-1857 GCA_038233965.1 Rhodothermales bacterium
GTGCCGGTGCTCTACGTCCGCGGCCCGGGCGGCGTGCGCGAGGTGCTCAACTACGCCTACGACGTCAGCCCTGACGGCACCGGCACCTACGTCACCGACCGCACGGCGGACGCCTTCGAACTCGTGCTCGGCGCGACCGTCCGCACGGGCCTCTTCGGCCTCGGCGGCCGGAAGCAGGTCGAGCGCGTCGCCCGCATCCTCCACCACGACTGACCGCGCCCGACCAGGTGCTCAATGATGTCCTTCCCTGATTCCGACACCCACGGCGACGGCCAGCCGGACACGGACCCGTTCGCCCCGAATCCCTTCGGCAGCGACCCGGACGCCCCGGAGCCGTTCACGTCCGAGCCTCTCGGCTCGCCGTTCGGGCCGCCCGCGGCGTATGACGAGCCGACGGACGATCTCGCGTTCTCGGCCGACCCCTTCCTGGACGACCCGGCCGCCATCAAAACCGAGGCGCGCCTCGATGAGGACATCCCGGCGGTTCGGACGCCGGACGTGGTGGAGCCCGTGCGCGACGCGCGAAACGAGCCGGTCGGGCTCGACCGCAAGGTCGTGCTTGCGGGCCTGCTCATAGCCGGGACGGTCGTGTGCCTGCTGCTCGTCGTCTTCGGTGGCGGCGAGCCGTCAGCTGGTTCGCCGGATACCGCCGTCGCCCCGACGCCGGCCGGCGCGTACATCGACGACGGCGATGCGGGCTACTACGCCGAGGCGGGCCTGAGCCCGGTCGGGGCCGCCGCCGGCACTCCAGCCGGCGTCGCGACGCCCGACGGCGATCCCTACGGATCGGCCTACGACGCTCAGTATGGCAGCTCCGTCCCGGCGAGCGACTACGCGACGACGCAGGCGTATCCCGGCTCCGGCGGATCGTCCGGCGCTTCGTCCGGAGTGCCAGACGCCGGCGGCACGTCCGCACCTGTGGTGCGGCCGGCCGAGAGCGCCTTCGACAAGGCGGTCCTCTCGCCACTTCTCGCCGGCCGAGGCGCGCGTCCGGCAGCACCCGAGCGGCGCGCCGTCCCCGACGGACTCTCGGCCGAGCAGACGCAGGACCTCACGTTCATGCGCGAGGTCGCCGACATGTTCAGGCCGGAGGGCGGAGCCGCCGTCCCGCCGGCATCTTCGGCCGAGGCGCAGGCTCAAGGCGCACCCGCGCCGGCCTCGCGCGCGCCGGAGAGCCGGCGTGCGGACCGCGGACCCCAGAGCCGCGCGTCCACGCCGCGCGTCGTGCAGCAGAGCGCGGTCGGCCTCGCCCTCCAGGCCGGCACCGTCATCCCGGCCGCCCTCGTGACGGGCATGAACTCGGAGTTGCCCGGCACGGTCGTCGCGCAGACGACGCGCAACGTCTACGACAGCCGCACGCAGCGCGACGTGCTCATCCCGGCCGGCACGCGCCTCGTCGGCGCCTACGACGACCAGATCGCCTACGGCCAGAACCGCGCGCTCGTCGCGTGGAGCCAGATGATCTTCCCCGACGGGACGACGGTCGAGCTTCCCGGGCTGCCGGGCACGGACCTCCAGGGCAACGCGGGCTTTGCCGACCGGGTCGACCGGCACTACGGCCGCATCGTCGGCTCGGCGCTGCTGCTCGCGACGATCGGAGCCGGCGTCGAGCTCGCGGCGCCGAACAGCGGCGGGTTCAGCCAGAACCCGAGCCCGCAGGAGGTCGCCTCGCGCCAGATCGCGCTCGAGGTGTCGCGCGTCGCGACCGAGATCGTGCGCCGCAACATGGACGTGCAGCCGACGATCCGGATCTCGCCGGGCTACCGCTTCTACGTGCTCCTCGCGCGCGAGCTGCCCTTCGACGCCCCGTACCGGCCGCGCCCGTCCGTCCGCCGCTTCGCGCGGCCGAACCGCTGA
>JBBSUZ010000401.1:0-1826 GCA_038233965.1 Rhodothermales bacterium
CGACGGCATCCTCGTCCTCGCCGAGCCCGAGCTCCGCGAGCGCATGGACGTCAAGCTCTACGTCGACGCGCCGGACGACGTGCGGCTCATGCGCCGCATCGAGCGCGACCTCCACGAGCGCGGCCGCTCCATCGACTCCGTCCTCGAGCAGTACCGCCGGACGGTCCGCCCGATGCACCTCGAGTTCGTCGAGCCCTCCAAGCGCCACGCCGACGTCATCATCCCGCGCGGTGGCCGCAACCAGGTCGCCATCGACATGGTGATCGCGCGCGTCCAGTCGCTGCTCAACGTCGACGGGACGGCGCCGCTGCACCCGTAGCGGCTAGCGGCCGGCGGCACCAGGCACGCACAGCAGGCGGACGCCGTCGAGCACGAGGGTCGGCACGGCGTGGTCGATGGCCAGCCCGTGCGCGATGAGCCACCCGGCGACGCCGCCCGTCGCGACGACGACCGGCGGAGTGGACAGCGCCGCGGCCGTCTCGCGCAGCAGCCGCTCGACGCCGCCGACGAGCAGCCCGGCGACGCCCGTCCGGATTGCCTCGACCGTCGAGTCACCGACGGCCAGCGTCGGGCCGCCGAACGGGACGTGCGGGAGCGCGCCGGTCCCGCGCGCGAGGCTCGTCGCGAGCAGCTCGGGACCGGGCGCGATCGCCCCGCCGATGTAGACCGGGCGTCCGTCGCGGACGTCCACGGCGTCGATCGTGACGGCCGTGCCCGCGTCCAGCGCGATGACCGGGCGGCCGTTCGATAGGTGCCATGCGGCGGATGCGGCGGCGATGCGGTCCGCCCCGAGCGTGTCGGGCGTCCGGTACGCCATCGCGAACGGCAGGGGCAGGCGAGCGGAGACGCGGACCGGCACGATGCCCGTCGCGGCATGCACACTCCTGGCGAGCGCCTCGACGTGCGCGGGCACGACGGACGCGATGCCGGACGGCGTCCCGTGCGGCGCGATCGCGCCGAGTCGCGCCGCCCAGCCGTCCGGATCGTCGTAGCCGAGATGGAGCACGTCGGACCAGCGCGCACCGTCCCACATGGCCACCTTGACCGACGAGTTGCCGGCGTCGAGCGCGAGAAAGTGGCTCATCGGGCCAGCGTGACTTCGCCCGCGTGGACGGTGATCTCGCCCGCGTCGGTCGCGAGCCGCAGCGCACCGTCCGGTGCCAGCCCCAGCGCCGTGCCAGTGAGCGGCGGTCGGTCGGTCCCGGGAAAGCCGACCTGGCACAGGTCGCCGAGCCCGACGAGCCGCGCCTCGACGTCGGCGAGCAGGCGGCCGGGCGCCGACTCGGCCTGGTCCAGCCGAATCGCAAAGGCGTCGAGAAAGGGAGCGAGCGGGTCGAGCCGGGCGACGTCGCGGCCCGACGCGATCCGCAGGGATGTTGCTCGCAGGTCGTCAGGAAAGGTCATTTGTTCGACGTTCAGACCGGCGCCCAGAATCACGGCCGGCGCCGCACCGGACCACGACGCCTCGGCGAGGACGCCGGCGAGCTTGACGAGACGGCCCTGCGCGTTGAGTGCGAGCACATCGTTGGGCCACTTCAACCGCGCCCTCGCGCCGAATGTCCCGGCGGCCTCGGCGAGGGCCAGCCCGGCCGCGAGCCCGACGAGCCCGAGGCGCTCCGGCGCGAGGGCGGGGCGCAGCACGAGCGACAGCATCAGGCTCGCGCCGGGAACGTCACGCCAGACGCGCCCATGCCGTCCGCGCCCGGCCGTCTGCGTCTCCGCCACGACGGCCGCGCCGTGCGGCGCACCATCCGCCGCCCACGCCGCCGCCTCGGTCATCGTCGACCCGACGGACGCGAGGTGCCGCGCGGGCACGCCGAGCGGGC
>JBBSUZ010000402.1:0-1823 GCA_038233965.1 Rhodothermales bacterium
GCCCCCCCCCCCCCCCCCCCCCCGACTCGGTTCCCGGCCCACACGGGCCGTGGCCGCACGCTGCGGCCGCCCTTTCTCACGGCAATCCGTTCTCTCGAGCCCGCCCGCACGGCAGCACGCCGACGGGCCCGCGAGAACAGATTTCCGACTGCCCGGCGCACCGCGCCAGCAGGCCCGCGACGGGCAGGGGAGGGCCCACCATCGGAGCCGACGGCTCGACCGAGCCTGCTCCACACCGACCTTTCTATGCGCGCACCTAACGCGATTACCCAGACGATCGACGTCTGCGGCAAGACCATCACCCTCGAGACGGGCAAGCTCGCCCGCCAGGCCGACGGCGCCGTCGTCGCCTCGCTCGGCGACACGATGACGCTCAACACGGCCGTCATGGACGCCAACGTCCGCGAGGGCCAGTCCTTCTTCCCGCTCACGGTGGACTACCGCGAGCGCTTCTCGGCCTCGGGCACGTTCCCCGGCGGCTTCTTCAAGCGCGAGGCGCGCCCGTCCGACAAGGAGGTTCTCACGAGCCGCCTCATCGACCGCACCATCCGCCCGCTCTTCCCGGACGGCTTCCGCAACGAGATCCAGGTCCTCACGACCGTCGTCTCCGCCGATCCCGAGATCGACGCCGACGTCCTCGCGGGCGTCGGCTGCTCGGCGGCCCTGTCGCTGACCGGCATGCCGTTCGACGGCCCGACGGCGCACGTCCGCGTCGGCCGCGTCGACGGGCAGTTCATCCTGTTCCCGACCGTCTCGGAGCGCAAGGAGTCCGACATCGACCTCGTCGTCGCCGGCAAGGCCGACGCGATCGCGATGGTCGAGGGCGAGATGGACGAGATCTCGGAGGCCGACATGGTCGCCGCGCTCGAGTTCGGCTTCGACGCGATCAAGACGATCGTCGCCGGCATCAACACGTTCGTCCAGACGGCCCAGGCCGACCTCGGCGAGCCGGTCGCCAAGCCGTACAAGACGGTCGCCCCGGATGCGGGCCTCGTGGACCAGGTCTACGGCCACATCAAGGACGAGGTCGACGCGCACCTCCGCTCGAAGGACTACTCCAAGGAGACCTTCTACGCGGGCATCCGCACGATCCGCGACGGCCTCATGCCGAAGATGATCGCGGAGGGCGAGACGGCCACGGCCGACGGCTTCTCAACGTCCGACGTCAAGAACGCGTTCTCGGAGGCGGAGTCGCGCGTGATGCGCGAGATGATTCTCTCGGAGGGCATCCGCCTCGACGGCCGCAAGACGGACGAGGTCCGCCAGATCTGGACCGAGGTCGACTACCTCCCGCGCGTCCACGGCTCGGCCGTGTTCACGCGCGGCGAGACGCAGACGCTCGTCCAGGTCACGCTCGGCACCGGCCGCGACGTGCAGGCCATCGACCAGCTCTTCGACCAGGTCGACAAGCGCTTCTACCTGCACTACAACTTCCCGCCGTTCTCGGTCGGTGAGACCAAGTTCCTCCGCGGCCCCGGCCGCCGCGAGATCGGCCACGGCAACCTCGCCGAGCGCGCGCTCAAGGTGATGATGCCGGCCGAGGACGAGTTCCCGTACACCGTCCGCATCATCTCGGACGTGACGGAGTCCAACGGCTCGTCGTCGATGGCGTCGGTCTGTGGCGGCTCGATGGCGCTCATGGCGGCCGGCGTGCCGCTGCGCAAGCCCGTCGCGGGCATCGCGATGGGCCTCATCGCGGACGGCGACCGGATCGCGATCCTGAGCGACATCCTCGGCACCGAGGACCACCTCGGCGACATGGACTTCAAGCTCTGTGGCACCGCGGACGGCATCACGGCCTGCCAGATGGACATCAAGATCGC
>JBBSUZ010000403.1:0-1741 GCA_038233965.1 Rhodothermales bacterium
CGTCCAGACGACCGTCGACGGCGTCATCACGATCGACGACCACGGCTGCATCGACAGCTTCAACGACGGCGCCGTCCGCATCTTCGGCTACGCGCCCGAGGAGGTCGTCGGGCGCAACGTGCACATGCTCATGCCCGAGCCGTACCACGCCGAGCACGACGGCTACATGGCGGCGTACCGCGACACCGGCCGCCGGCGCATCATCGGCATCGGGCGCGAGGTCGTCGGGCGGCGCAAATCCGGCGCGACGTTCCCGATGGACCTGGCGGTGAGCGAGGTGACGCTGCCCGGCGGCGAGACGCTGTTCACGGGCCTCGTCCGCGATCTCACGGACCACCGCGTGCTCGAGCGCGAGGTGCTGCGCGTGGCCGAGGCCGAGCGGCGGCGCATCGGGCAGGACCTGCACGACAGCCTCGGACAGGAGATCACGGCCGTCGGCCTGTTCCTGCGCAACCACGCGCGCGCGCTCGACGCCGAGGGCTCGGCCGGCGCCGCCGAGGCGCACCGCCTGGTCGCGCTCGTGGACGACGCGGACCGGCAGGCGCGGACGCTCGCGCGCTCGCTCGTCCCGGTCGAGCTGGAGGCCAATGGCCTCGAGACGGCGATGACGCGCCTGGCCGAGCGCGCCGCATCGATGTACGGCCTCACCGTCCGCGCCGAGACGACGGGCTCGGGCCCCGCCGAGGCGTCCGCACTTACCGCCGACGCGGCGTCCAACCTCTACCGGATCGCCCAGGAGGCGCTCTCGAACGCGGCCCAGCACGGGCAGGCGCGCCGCGTGACGGTCGCGCTCGTCCGCGGCGCGGAGCACCTGCGGCTGCGCGTCGAGGACGACGGCGTCGGGCTCGACGGGACGCTCCGCCGCGGCGGCGTCCTCGAGCCGCCCGGTGGCGCCAACAAGGTCGGTCCCCGACAGGCCGGCGACGGCACGCCCGGCGACGCGTCCGAGCGCGTCCTCAGCGCCCCGGCGCGCCCGGCGGACCAGCGCGGCATGGGCCTCCGCATCATGCACTACCGCGCGCACCTCGCCGGCGGCTCGCTCGAGATCCGCCCCGGCGCCGAGGGCGGGACGGTCGTCACGTGCACCATCCCGCTGCGCGGCCCCGGCTTCCTCGGCGACGCCGATGACAGGGCATGAGGGATACGACCGGGTAAACCCGGACCTGATGCGGGATGGGCAGAGCGTCCACACGCCGGCCCCCCATCCCCGCCCCGTCCATCCCCCTATCCCACATCCCGCATCCCTTTCTGCCATGACCCGCATCCTTCTCGTCGACGACCACCCGCTGCTGCGCCAGGGCATCGCCCAGACCATCGAGGCCGAGCCCGACCTCCAGGTCGCCGGCCAGGCCGGCGACGCCGAGGAGGCGGTCGCCATGTTCGACAGCATCGCGCCGGACCTCGTCATCACGGACATCTCGCTGCCGGGCGTCAACGGCCTCGAGCTGCTCAAGAACCTGCTCGCGCTGCACCCGGACCTACCCGTGCTCGTGGTGTCGCGGCACGACGAGGACCTCTACGCCGAGCGGGCCGTCCGCGCCGGTGCCCGCGGCTACGTGTCCAAGCTCGCCGCCGGCGACCAGATCGTGACGGCCATCCGGCGCGTCCTCCGCGGCGGCATCCACCTCTCCGAGGACCTCAAGGACAAGATGCTCTTCGGCGCCGCGGCCGGCACCAAGGACGTCACCCAGACGCCGCTCGAGGTCCTCTCGGACCGCGAGCTCGAGGTCTTCGAGATGAC
>JBBSUZ010000404.1:0-1721 GCA_038233965.1 Rhodothermales bacterium
AAGCGGCGCTCCGTCAGGCGGACCGAGCCGACGTCGAGGCTCGCGCGCTGCACGACGCCCCGCGCGGCCGTCCCGACCGCGACCTCGGTCGACCCGCCGCCGACGTCGACGACCGTGACGGGGCCGGCGGGCGCGTCGGGCCAGGCGGCGAGGGCGCCGCGGAAGCTCAGCGCGGCTTCGTCGGCGCCGGAGATCACGCGGTAGTCGAGCCCGAGCTCGTCGCGGACGCGCCGCACGAGGTCGGGTGTGTTGGACGCGTCGCGGCTCGCGCTCGTCGCGCCGATGACGGTCCGCTCGGCGCCGAGACGGACGGCCGTCGCCTGCGCGGCGGCGAGGCACGCGACGGCGCGGTCGATGGCCTCGGGCGCGAGCCGCCGGGCCGCGTCGACGCCCTGCCCGAGGCGCGCGAACCGCTCCTCGTCCGCGAGCACGCTCAGCTGGCCGCCGGAGACGTCGGCGACGATGCTCTGGACGGTGTTGGTGCCGATGTCGATGGCGCAGACGCGCATGGGGGATGCGGTTCGAGGTTCTGGGTACAGGGTTCGGGCGCTGTGACGGACCGGGCCGGAACGTCAGGCCTGAACCGTCGACGGCTCAGTCAGCGGCCAGCCCCTTCCGGAAGGCGCCGGCCCACCAGGCATTTTCGGTCGCCTCAGCGTCCAGCGCCAAGCCGTTCTCGGCGCAGACGTCGAGCATCGTCTGGCGCTCCGTGTTCAGGATGCCGGCGATGACGAGCGCGCCGCCGGGCGCGACGCGGGCGGCGAGCTCGGGCATCATCCCGACGAGGATCGAGCGCAGGATGTTGGCCAGCACGAGCGGGAAGCCCGTCTCCGGAATCTCCTCGATGCTACCCAGGCGGTTCTCGAACCGGTCCGCGACGCCGTTGAGCGCGGCGTTCTCCTGCGCGTTGTCGACGCTCCACGGGTCGATGTCGACGCCGATGGCCGAGGCCGCGCCGGTCGCGAGCGCAGCGAGGGCGAGCACGCCCGTGCCTGCACCGACGTCGAGGACGCGCCCGCCGGGCGGCACGAGCGGCGCGAGCAGGCCGAGCGCGAGGCGCGTCGACTCGTGGTAGCCCGTCCCGAACGCCATCTTGGGGTCGATGCGCAGCACGGCGAGCGCGGCGAGGTCGGGCGGGAGCTCGGCCCACGTCGGCGCGACGATGAACGGGCCGACGCGCGTCGGCTGGATGGTGGCCTCCCACGCGGCGTTCCAGTTCTGGTCCGGCACCGTCGTCTCGTCGGCCGTGTGGACGCCCGTCGCGGCGAGCGCGTCGGCGAGGGCCGTACGGTCTACGGTGCCGACCGGGGCGTAGGCGGCGACGCCGTCGGGCGTGTCCTCGAAGGCGTCGAAGCCGGCCGCGGCGAGGCGCGCGACGAGCAGCTCGCGGAGATCCGGGAGGACGGTGACGGCGAGGCGGAGCGTGTCGGGCACGGGCGGCAGAGGCGGGCGGACGTCAAGGAACGGCCGATCCGGCGGCCGGGCCGTCCGGTTTTCGTGCGGCGCGCGGTTTGGGGGATGGCCGGCTGGTGCCGGCGGCGCCATCCGGGACGTCTCCGCCGGGCTGAAGACGCCCCAGCGGGGCGTCTCTACAGGGCGCGTCGGGGGAACAAACGGGGACGTCCCGGTCGAAATCCCCAATCCCCAATCCCCAATCCCCAATCCCCAATCCCCAATCCCCAATCCCCAATCCCCAATCCCCAAGGGGCTGGCCTAGATAA
>JBBSUZ010000405.1:0-1680 GCA_038233965.1 Rhodothermales bacterium
CGTGGACGTCCCCGCCCGGGCCGCGCCCGTAACGGACGTCGCGGTGATCCCGAGCGTGGGCGGCGGCATCGGGAAGTCGAAGGCCTCCGTGTTGTCCGCATTCGAGCTCGGCGAGCCCTGGCTCGCGCTCGCGCCGAGGCCGCGCCGCGCGAAGGCGGTCCAGAGCGTCGTGTAGTGGCGGCCGCGGCCCGGCGCGGCGGCGTCGGGGTAGAGCAGGGCGTCGGCGGCGAGGATCGCGTCGCGGCCGTCGATGAAGCCCGGGCCGCAGGGCTGCAGCTTGAGGCCCTCGACGACGAGGCGCAGCATCATCTGGTTGCCCGCCATGCCGCCAGCGTTATAAATGTCCGCCGAGAAGCCGTGCGCGGCGATCATGTCCTGCGTCGCCTCCCAGAGGATCGTCGCCCAGATGAAGCCGACGCCGTGCGGCGCGACCGCCGTGCGCGTCCGCTGGTCCGTGAAGCTGTTGACGGCGAAGCTCGTCGAGTATGGCGACGGGCGGATGCCGACGGGGTTGTTGTAGTACCACGCGCCGTAGGCGCGCGGCTGCTCGGGCCGGTCCGTCGGGAGCGCGGTCATCATGAGCGCGAAGAAGTCGCTCCAGCCCTCGCCCATCTGCTCCGAGTTCTGGAGGCACGACGCGTTCGAGGGCCCGCCGGTGAGGCGGTTCGAGATGCCGTGGCTGTACTCGTGCGTGATCGTCGTGTTGTTGAACGAGCCGTCGACGTTCACCGGGTGGTTCGTGCCGACGAACATCTGCATGCGCGGGCGCTGGCCGTCGGCGGGCGTGCTGAAGTTGGCGTTGTTGGTGCCGCTGCCGTCCTGGCTCTCGGCGCGGACGTCGTCGTTGCCGGTGCCGCCGCGGCCGTACGTGTTGACCTGGAAGTTGCCCGCCGCCTCGGTGAAGCCGTACTCGTACAGGACGTCGTGGATCGTGTTGTTCCACCAGAACAGGTTGGTGACGGCGGCCGGGCGGTAGGCGGCCGGCGCCTGCGCGAAGTCGACCGGGAAGTCGAAGACGAGGCCCGCGCCGCCGTCCGGCGACGAGTCGGCGTCGGGCGCGTTGTTGGCGTCGGTGTCGGTGTACGCGTGGACGTTGTTGCCCTGGGTCGTGGTGAACTCGGGGCCGTCGGCGCCGTTGGTGTCGTGCCAGCCGAAGGGGCTCGCGAGCGCGCTCTCGGTGCCCGTCACGACGGCGCGGCCGTCGCCGGGCGGCGGCGTGGGCGAGAAGGTCGGGTTCTCGACCGGCCGTGGGTAGACGCGGTAGCTCGCGGCGGTCGGGCGTGCGGTGAGGCTGACCACGCCGGGCAGGGCCGCCGTCCGGGTGGTGGGCACGGCGAGCGGCGCGCCGGACGCGGGCACGGCCTCCTCGTGGACCGTCAGGCTGTGGCGGGCGAGCTCGGCCCCGGTCGCGGCGCTCACGGTGACGAGCCACCAGTCGGGCTGCCCGATCGCGTCGAGCGAGACCTCCCACGCGCGCGTGAGCGAGCCGTCGGGTGCGCGGTAGTAGACCTCGCGCAGCGTAGCATCCGTGGCGAGGCCGGCCGCGGCGAGGCGCGTCTCGCCCGGCCGCAGCGCGGGCCGCGCCGCCGTCGCGCCGACGTCCGCGTTGAGGTGGCCGGCGGCGGCGCGCAGGGCGGCGTCCGCGGTGAGGCCCGCCGCGCGCCGCGCGCCGGCCGAGGC
>JBBSUZ010000406.1:0-1675 GCA_038233965.1 Rhodothermales bacterium
GGACGACACTCGACGCCGCGTCCAGGGCGTACACGACGGCCGGGTTGTAGACGGCGATGAGGATGCCGGCCGCGAGCGGCCCCGTCGTGGCCGAGATCTGGTACGCCACGCTGCGCCACATCGCCGCGTTGGCGAACTGCCGCGCCGGGACGAGGTTGGTCACGAACGCCTGCGAGGCGGGCCACCCGACGGCGCGGAAGATGCCGGACGCGAGGAGGAAGCCGTACGTGAAGGCGAGCGGCGCCTGCGTCCACGCCGCCCACGCGAGCCCGAGGCCGGACACGGCGAGGCCGGCCTGCGCGATGAGGATGAGCCGCTTGCGCGGGTAGCGGTCCGCGAGCGCGCCCGCCGGCAGCGCCAGCAGCAGGACGGGCACCGCGAGGACGAGCCCGACGAGGCCGAGGCTGAACGGGTCCTTGGTGCGCGCGTAGATCTCCCAGCCGACGGCCGTCGTGCGCATGAGGTTGCCCGCGTTCGAGACGAGGCTGCCAAGCACGTACAGCAGGAACCCGCCGTTGCGGAGCGACGCGATGGGGTCCGTGCGGACCGGGTCGACGCCTTCCTCGCGGAGGACCTCGCTCTCGGAGCCGGCCGCGCCGGGGCGGCGGGATTCGTCGGGCTCGTTGAGCGGGTCGGTCGGGTGGGCCATAGGGTCGGGTTCACCCGGCGGGCGGGGCGGGCGAAACACGCCGAACGCGCCGGCGCGGGCGCTGTGCCCGCGGCCGGCGCGTTCGCCGAGTCGTCACGCGGCCGAGCACCGGTCTTCGGAGTGTCGCTATCCGAACAGCGTCGCCTGGCGGGACTCGAGCGCGAGCAGCCGGCGCTTGTTGTCGAGCCCGCCGCCGTAGCCCACGAGCGCGCCCGATGCCCCGACGACGCGGTGGCACGGCACGACGACCGACACCGGGTTGCGCCCGTTCGCCGCGCCGACGGCCCGGCTCAGGTTGGCGTTGCCGAGGCGCTCGGCGAGCGCGCCGTAGGTCTCGGTCGCGCCGTACGGGATGTCCAGAAGCGCCGTCCAGACGCGCTGCTGGAACGGCGTCCCGGCCGGTCGCACGTCGAGGTCGAACGTGTGCCGCTCGCCGGCGAAGTACTCGGCGAGCTGCGCGCGGACGTCTGCGAGCGGCGCCGCGTCGCGCCTCCAGTCCGGTTCGACCGCCGGTCCGTGGCGGTGGTCATCCATGAACACGCCCGTCAGCGCCGTCCCGTCGGACGTGAGCAGGAGGGGCCCGAGCGGGCTCGGCATCGAGTCGTAGACGGTCACGGGCGGCGCGGCGGGTGCGTCACGAAGAACGCCACGCGGCGGCCGTCGGTGAGGCCTCCCAGCGCGCGTCCGTCGGGCGGCGTGGCGATGCCCACACGGCAGACGTCGGCGCGAGGCCGGGTGGGGGGGAGGCCTCCGGGGAAGCCGTCGGCGCGTCCTCGACGTGCCCGAACGTGTCCTCCATGCGCCCCGCGACCTGCTCGCTCTGCCATGCTGTCCCCTCGACGTGCCCCGCCGTCTCCTCGACGTGCACGGATGCCTGCTCGGTGGCTCGCGGCGCAGGCGCTCGGGGCGTCACGGGCGGCGGCGCGGTCGGCCGCTGAAGCGGGCGGTCCCACGGCGTCGGCCCGGCCGGCACAGCGTCGGGCGTGGTCCACGACGTCGCGGCGATGGCGGCGCGCAGCTTCCGGA
>JBBSUZ010000407.1:0-1675 GCA_038233965.1 Rhodothermales bacterium
CCTCGTCGCCGACGAGGTCCTCGCCGGGGTCCTTCTCGTACCACTCGAGCACGCGCTCGACCTGGTCTTCAGAGATCAGCTCCATCGGGGGGAAGGCGTGTGTGACGAGTCGGAACGCGCGACGGCGCCGTCCGTGCCCGCCTCAGTCCAGCCCGATGGTGCCAGCGGCGTCGAAGGTGCCGGTGATGTGCAGCGGCTCGGCCGTCATGTCGATCCGGTCGTCGCCGTCGACTGGCCGCGCCTCGACGTCGATGCGGCCGGCGATGCGCTCGCGCGACTCGGCCGTGATCTCGAGCGTGCCGCCTGTCCCCCGGTACGTCCGGCGCGAGTCGGTGTCGTAGAAGGAGGCGGCGTAGAGGTCCGCGCCTCGCTCCGCGGACACGGCGAAGGTGCCCCGCCGGAGGCGGTCGCGCGAGGCCCCGTTCGGGTCCTGGTCGCAGAGGCTGTTCAGGTGCAGAGCGGCCTCGCCGTCGTAGAACGAGAGGGAGCGGCACGAGGACATGAAAAACGAGGCGGTGCCGCCGAGCGTCGCCGTGCGCGCGCCCGAGAGAGCGAGCGAGAACGAGCCGGGGTCGTCCGAGGGGGCGTCGCAGCCGGCGGCCACGAGGAGCAGGGCGAGGACGGCGAGGCGCATCGGCGCGGGGGCGAGAGTGGCCGCAGAACATCCGGCCCGCGCCGGCCTCGCGCAAGGGCCGTCCGCGTGCCCTCCTCATCCGGTGCTAATGGCCGGTGAACCAGTCGTAGCCGCGCTCGGCCCAGTAGTCGCGCGGGCGCGCGGCCATGAACCGGACGGTCCCGATGCGCTTGAGGTGCTTCACGCCGTACTTGAGCGGGATCACGAGGCGGGCCGGCGCGCCGTGCTCGGGCGTGAGCGGTCGGGCCTGCATCTCGAGCGCGACGAGCGTCTGCGGGTGCATCGCGCTGGCCATGTCCAGCCCGACCGTGTACTGCCCGTCCGGCGTCGCGAGCCCGACGTACGGCAGGTTCTGCGGGAGACGGGTCGCGACGCGCGCGGCGATGTCCGAGAGGCGCGGGCCGCGCCAGTTCACGATCTCGCTCCAGCCCTCGATGCACTTGAACTCGGTCGTCTGCTCGTGCTGCGGGAGCGCGCGGAGGTCGTCAAGGTCGAGCACGTCGAGCAGCTGCCCGTCCGGCCCGGCGACGCGCATGCGCCACGTGTCGACGTCGAGCGGCGAGCGGAGGCCGTAGCGGCCGTTCACCTTCGGGGCCCGAGACGTCCCGCGCGGGAACGTCGGCGCGAGCTGGTTCTCGGAGATGAGCGATTTCCAGAGGCGCTCGTTGAGGCGGTGGCCGTCACGGAGGAGCGTCGGGATGCGCTCGGACGTCGGGCCGGTCTGGAGGTACTGCCAGCCGACGGCGCCGGCGAGCGCGGCCGCGCCCGTCGCGAGGAACGCGCGCCGCGAGCGCGTCTGGAACTCGGCGTCGGAGATCGTGGGCGCGTCGAGGGCCTCGGCGCGGAGGCGCGCGGCGCGCTGGTCGGGAGTCTCGCTCATGACGGGTCGGGGACGGCGGTGGCGACCGTGGCCGGCGCGGCCGGTGCAACGGGGGCGTCGACGAACGGGTCGGCGACGGGCGCGGGCGTCACGCGCTCGTAGCCCGTGACCATGCTCCAGAAGTTGGGCGCGCCCGCCCGGATCACCTGCGCCACGTGGAC
>JBBSUZ010000408.1:0-1665 GCA_038233965.1 Rhodothermales bacterium
CGGAGAAGAAGTAGCGGCCCTCCTTGAGGCCGTTCTCCGGCGAGTCCGAGCCGTGGACCGCGTTCTCGCCCATCGACGTCGCGAACAGCTGGCGGATGGTGCCGGCGTCGGCCTGCGCCGGGTTCGTCGCGCCGATGACCGTCCGCCACGTCGCGACGGCGTCGTCGCGCTCGAGCACGAGCGGGACGCACGGGCCCGACGCCATGAACTCGGTGAGCTCGCCGAAGAACGGGCGCTCGGCGTGGACGGCGTAGAAGCCCTCGGCCTCGCGCTGCGTGAGCTGGACGAGCTTCATCGCGCGCACGGCGAAGCCCTCGGCGAGGATGCGGTCGAGGATCTTGCCGGCGTGGCCCGCCTTGACGGCGTCGGGCTTGATGATGGCGAGCGTGCGTTCCATGGTCGTGTGTCGGTAGGGAAGACCGCAGGATCCGCCGCGGCCGGTGTCAGGACCGCGAAAGGCCAGCGAAACCGCCTGCAGCCGGCGTAGACTCGGCGCATGCCCGACACGCCGCCTCCCGTCCGGATCGCCATGTGGTCCGGCCCGCGCAACCTCTCGACGGCCCTGATGCGGGCGTGGGCGAGCCGCGCCGACACGGCCGTCGTGGACGAGCCGCTCTACGCAGCCTACCTCGCCGCGACGGGCCTCGAGCACCCGGCCCGAGACGCCGTCCTCGCGAGCCAGCCGACCGACTGGCGCACGGTCGCCGACGCGCTCGCCGGGCCCGTCCCCGGCGGCAAGGCCGTGTTCTACCAGAAGCACATGGCGCACCACCTGCTGCCCGGCGTCGGGCGCGACTGGCTCGGCGCGCTGCGCCACGCCTTCCTGATCCGCGAGCCGGCGGGCATGCTCGCCTCGCTCGCCCGCGTCACGCCGGACGTCACCGACGCCGACACCGGCCTCCCGCAGCAGGTCGAACTCTTTGAGCGGACGGCCGACCGCCTCGGCCACGCCCCGCCCGTCATCGACGCCGCCGATGTCCTCGCCGATCCACCGGGCGTGCTCGCCGCGCTCTGCGGCGCCCTCGGCGTGGCCTACGACCCGGCGATGCTCGCGTGGCCTGCCGGTCCGCACCCCGCGGACGGCGTCTGGGCGCCGCACTGGTACGCGGCCGTCTGGGCCTCGACCGGCTTCGCCCCGCCCCGCCCCGAGACCGGGGACGTCCCCGAGTCGGTCCGCGACGTCCTCGACACGTGCCGCCCGCTCTACGACCGCCTCGCCGCCCACCGCCTCACCGCCTGATGCTCCAGACCTTCGACCCCCGCAACGCGGACCTTATCGTCAACATCGGCGGGCGCCTCGTGCACCGCGACCAGGCCGGTGTCTCGCCGTTCGACTCGCTCGTGCAGGGCGGCGACGGCGTCTGGGAGGGCCTCCGCGTGTACGACGGGACGGTCTTTCGCCTCACGGAGCACCTCACGCGCCTCCGCGACTCTGCCCGCGCGCTCGCGTTCACGGACATCCCGACCGACGACGCGGTCCGGACCGAGATCCGGCGGACGCTCGAGGCGAACGGCATGCGCGACGGCGTCCACGTCCGCCTCACGCTCTCGCGCGGGCAGAAGGTGACATCCGGCATGGACCCGCGCCTGAACCAGTCCGGCCCGCTGCTGATCGTGCTCGCCGAGTGGAAGGCGCCCGTCTACGACCGCGGCGGGCTGACGCTC
>JBBSUZ010000409.1:0-1661 GCA_038233965.1 Rhodothermales bacterium
CCAGGCGCACGTCACCAACTGCGCCGCGCTCTGCCTCGATACGGCTGAGAACGCGGGCACGGACATGGACCTCTCGGGCGAGTCGCTCAAGGCCAACGCCTTCAAGACGACCTGCTCGGACTGGATGCAGGAGGCCGCGCAGTCGCTCGTACAGCTCGTCGGCGGCAACGGCTACCGCGCGGACCACATCGCCGGGCGCTCGCTCGTCGACAGCCGACCGTTCCAGATCTTCGAGGGCTCCAACGACATCCTCTACCAGCAGGTGACGGAGTCCGTCATGAAGTCCATGCGGCGCGTGAAGGAGACGCACCTCGGGCGCTACCTCGCCTCCGAGCCGCTCACGGCGCGCGCCGCCCACACGCTGGGCGACGTCCTCGCGTTCGAGCTCGACTGGAAGATGCCGCAGCGCAAGCTCGTCGAGCTCGGCCGCGCCATCAGCCGCGTCGTCTCGATGGAGATGACGATCGAGCTCGGCGAGCGCGGCTTCGCCGCGGACCTCATCGCCAACGCGCTCGACGACTCGCGCGGCGAGATCCGGACGATCATCGAGGGTTTCCGCACGCGCCGCTTGGTGACGCTGCTAGACGATGTCGTCGCGCCGGACTGGCTCGCCCGCACGCGGCCGGCGCTGTAACGTCTCGGTCCACGTCGTGATGAACGAACGTGAAGGATCTCGCCCCGGAAGTCCACCGTGACGTCGGCGCCGAGGTCCTTCACGTGTGTCTGGACGGCACGGCTGGAGTGGCTCTGTGATGAACGAAAGAGAACACGCGAGCGGAGTACGTAGGACCGAGACCGATCGTCGCGGTCGGTAGATTGGCCGTCCCGCACGGCCCGTCGGGGGACTCACCCTCGCCCCGACCCATGCAGCACCAGCGCGTCGTCATCCTCGACTTTGGCAGCCAGACGACCCAGCTCATCGCCCGGCGCGTCCGCGAGGCGGGCGTGTACTGCGAGATCCACCCGTGCACGCGGCCCGCAGCCGAGATCGCGGCGCTCGAGCCAGCCGGGCTCATCCTCTCCGGCGGCCCGTCGTCCGTGTACGACGCCGACGCGCCGCAGCTGGACCCGGCCCTGCTCCGCCTGACGACGCCGGACGGCGCGCCGGTGCCGGTCCTCGGCATCTGCTACGGGCTTCAGGCGATGACGGTCGCGCTCGGCGGGAGCGTCGAGGCGAGCGACCACCGCGAGTTCGGCCGCGCGGCCCTGCGGACGGTCGGCGCGCCTCACCCGCTCCTCGCGGGCGTCCCCGAGGCCGCGACGGTCTGGATGAGCCACGGCGACAAACTGACGCGCCTCGCGGACGGCTTCCACGCCATCGCCGAGACCGACTCGGCACCGCTCGCGGCCGTCGCCGGCTCGGGCGAGACCGCGCACGCGACGGGCCTCCAGTTCCACCCCGAGGTGATGCACACGGCGGACGGCGCGCGGATGCTGTCCAACTTCGTGCTCGGCATCTGCGGCTGCCGCGGCGACTGGACGACGGGCTCGTTCATCGACGACAAGACGGCCGAGATCCGCGCCCTCGTCGGCGACGACCACGTCATCCTCGGCCTGAGCGGCGGCGTCGACTCGTCCGTCGCCGCGGCCCTCATCGCGCGCGCCGTGGGTGACCAACTGACGTGCGTGTTCGTGGACCATGGGCTGCTGCGGGCGGGCGA
>JBBSUZ010000410.1:0-1628 GCA_038233965.1 Rhodothermales bacterium
CGGCGGTGCGGAGGAGGCGGCCGGCGCGACCGCGCCGCGGGCCGCTTCGGAGCGTCTGGGAGGTGCTCATGCGGTGTCACCGGAGAGCCCGTCCAGGAATTCCTGGCCGAAGCGGTGGATGTCGCCCGCGCCCATCGTCACGACGAGGTCGCCGGCCTGCGCGATGGCCATCAGCTCGGCCGGCAGGCCCGTCTTGTCCTGCACGTAGTGGACGTCGCGGTGGCCCGCGGCGCGCGCGAGCTCGGCGATGGTCTCGCCGGTCACGCCGGGGATCGGTTCCTCACGGGCCGGGTAGACGTCCGTGATCACGAGCACGTCGGCGTCGTAGAAGGCGCGGGCGAAGTCGTCGGCGAGGTCGCGGGTGCGGGAGTAGAGGTGCGGCTGGAACACGGCGACGATGCGGCGCTCGGGCCAGCCCCTCGCCGCCGCCTGGAGCGTCGCCTCGACCTCGGTCGGGTGGTGCGCGTAGTCGTCCACGACGAGCACGGTCCCGCCCCCGGGCGGCGACTCGGTGCCCGGCAGCGTCGCCTCGCCCTTGATCTGGAAGCGGCGGTCCACGCCCGAGTACTGCGCGAGCCCGCGCGCGACCGTCGGGAAGGGCACCTCGAGCTCGAGGCCCACGGCGACGGCTGCGAGCGCGTTGCGGACGTTGTGAAGGCCGGGCGCGTGCAGCGTGATCCCGCCGAGGCGCTCGGAGCCCTGGTAGACGTCGAAGCGCGTCGTGGCCGCGATCTGCTCGACGTTCTCGGCGCGGAGCGTCGCCTGGCGGCTCGTGCCGTACGTCACCACGCGGCGCTCGACGCGCGGCAGGATGTCGCGGACCTGCTCGTCGTCGAGGCACAGGATCGCGGCGCCGAAGAACGGGACCGAGTTGGCGAACTGCACGAACGCGTCTTTGATGTCGTCGAGGTCGCGGTAGATGTCGAGGTGGTCCGCCTCGATGTTCGTCACGACGGCGTGGATCGGCGTGAGCCGCAGGAAGGTCCGGTCGTACTCGTCGGCCTCGACCACGATGACCTCGCCGAGCCCGGCGACGGCGTTGCTCCCGAAGACCGCGACCTTGCCGCCGACGATGATCGTCGGGTCGAGATCCGCCGCCTGCAGGACGAGCCCGACGAGCGTGGTCGTCGTCGTCTTGCCGTGCGTGCCCGCCACGCCGACGCCGCGCTTGGCGCGCATGAGCTCGCCGAGCATCTCGGCGCGCTTGATGATCGGGATGCGGCGGCGCAGCGCCTCGGCCGTCTCGGGGTTGTCCGCGGGCTTTCTGACGGCCGACGAGTACACGATGACGTCGGCGTCCTGGACGTTCTCGGCGGCGTGGCCCTCGCAGATCGTCGCGCCGAGCGTCTCGAGGTGGGCCGTGACGTCGCTCTTTTTGAGGTCTGAGCCGCTCACGCGGAAGCCGCGGCGCAGCAGCACCTCGGCGATGGACGACATGCCGATGCCGCCGATGCCGACCATGTGGATGGTCCGCACGCGCCCCATCTGGTCGCCTCGGGAGGGGGCGGCGGGGGCGGAGTCGGGCAGGCGCGTGGGCGTCGTCATCAGGGAATCAGCGGGAGGAAGCGAGGGCGAGGACGGTGTCGGCGATGTCGCGGGCGGCGTCGGGCCGGGCGACGGTCGCGCAG
>JBBSUZ010000411.1:0-1626 GCA_038233965.1 Rhodothermales bacterium
CCGCGCCGTCCTCTCGGCCCAGAACCTGACGCTGGACGACGTCTGCAAGGTGGGCGTCTTCCTGACGACGATGGACGACTTCGCGGCCATGAACGCCGTCTACGCCGAGGCCTTCGGCGAGCACCGCCCGGCCCGCTCGACCGTCGCCGTGGCCGGCCTGCCGCTCGGCGCACGCGTCGAGATCGAGGTGACGGCGCTGGACCGGCGATGACCGACGACCCTGACGTTCCCGACGCCGACGATGCAGATGACCTCGGCGTCGACGGATATGTGCCCGACGACGTCGAGCGCGTCCGCGCCGCACTCGTGTCCTACGGCGCGGCGTTCGACGCCTACGACGCCGCAGCCGTCGCCAGCCACTTCGCCGTGCCCGCGCTCCTCGTCCGCGACGGCGTCCCGTCGACGCTGGACACTGCGGCCGACGTGCTCGACAGCGTCGAGCGGCTGCTGGACCTGCACCGCGCGTGGGCCGTCGAGACGGCGCGCGTCGCCGCGCTGACGGTCATCGAGACGGCCCCGGCGCACGTCGTCGCGCGCGTCGACTGGCGCCTCGGGCGCCGCGCGAGCCGCGTCCGCTGGACGTACACGACGACCTACGTCCTCGTCCCCGACGGCGACGGCCTGCGCATCGCCGCCGCGATGACGCACGACGCGCCGTTCTGAGGGATGCGGGATCGGGGATACGGGATGTGCAGAGCGTCCGGCCCGTAGGTTCTGCCCATCCCTCATCCCCCATCCCGCATGCCGTCCGCTCTCATCACCGGCGCCGCGTCCGGCATCGGCCGCGCGACCGCCCGCGCCCTCGCCGCCGCCGGCTACACGCTCACGCTCGCCGACATCGACGCCGACGGCCTCGCCGAGACGGCGACCGGGCTGGACGGCGTGCAGACGGTCCGCTGCGACGTGTCGGTCGAGGCGGACGTCGCCGCGGCCGTCGCACGCGCGGCCGAGGCGTCTGGCCAGATCGACGTGCTCGTGCAGAGCGCGGGCATCGAGGGGCCCGTCGCGCCGCTCGTCCAGCAGACGGCCGAGGACTGGACGCGCGTCTTCGGCGTCAACGTGATGGGCGCGTTCTTCGGGCTGCGGCACGCGCTGCCGCTGATGGCGCGCGGCGGGTCGGTCGTCACCGTTGCGAGCGTCGCCGGGTTGAACGCCTTCCCGCTGCACGCCGCGTACTCGGCGAGCAAGCACGCCGTCGTCGGGCTGACGCGGACGGCGGCGATCGAGGCGGCGCGGCAGGGCGTCCGCGTCAACGCGGTCTGCCCGGGCTTCACGGACACGCCGATGGTCACGGACGGTCTCGCCAAGATGGGCCAGACGCTCGACGAGCTCACGCGCCGCATCCCCGCCCGCCGCCTCGGCACGGCCGACGAGGTCGCGGCGGCCATCGTCTACCTCTGCTCGGACGCCGCGGCCTACGTCACCGGCCAGACGCTCGTCCTCGACGGCGGCCTCGACGCGATGTGAGGGATTGGGGATTGGGGATGGGGCTGGCCTAGATAAGGGTCCAGCGGCGGAGGGTTTTCAGCAGCTCGCGAGGGCTCCCGTAGTTGAAGCGCCACTCGCATTCCTTCAAGAACAGCTCGAAATGGTCCGTCGGCACCCCATTGTACTTCCGCAGGTGAC
>JBBSUZ010000412.1:0-1620 GCA_038233965.1 Rhodothermales bacterium
AGCTTCCGGAGCACGTCCGCGTCGGGCGGCGGCGGGGCGGACACGGGCGGCGGCCCGCCACGTCCCCGCCGCACCCCGAGCGCGCCCAGGACGCGCCCGAAGACGGACGGCGGAGCAGGCGGGCGGGGGCGTGACCTGGGCTGGAGGTGCGAGCTCGCACGCGTGCGCGGCGCGGTCCGACGCCGGGGCGGGCTCAAACACACCGTCACGATGGTACGGCGGCATGACGCGCGCGCGGTGTGAACGCGCGCCCGTCTCGCCCCGCGCGTCCTGCGGAGCACCGCGGACGCGCGGGGCGGCGGTAGCCTGTGGCTCGCCCCCCGGACTGTGCGCAAGATCCTCCACGTGGACATGGACGCCTTCTACGCGTCCGTCGAGCAGCGCGACGACCCCGCGCTGCGTGGCCTCCCGGTCGCCGTCGGCGGGGCGTCGGGCCGCGGCGTCGTGTGCGCGGCGTCGTACGAGGCGCGGCCGTTCGGCGTCCGCTCGGCGATGCCGATGGCGCAGGCGCGGCAGCTCTGCCCGGGCCTCGTCGTCGTCCCGACGCGCTTCGAGGCGTACCGCGAGGCGTCGCGGGCCATCCACGCCGTCTTCCGCCGCTACACGGACGTCGTCGAGCCGCTCTCGCTCGACGAGGCCTACCTCGACGTGAGCGCGCCGCTCGTCGGGCCGCCGTCGGGCATCCGGACGGCGCAGGCGATCCGGGCCGACATCTGGGCCGAGACGGGCCTCACGGCGTCGGCCGGGGTCTCGTTCTGCAAGTTCCTCGCCAAGCTCGCGAGCGACATGGACAAGCCGGACGGCCTCTCGGTCATCCTCCCCGAGGACGCGCTCGGCCTGCTCGCATCGCTCCCGGTCGAGCGCTTTCACGGCGTCGGGCCCGCCACGGCGATGCGCCTCCACGGGCTCGGGATCCGCACGGGCGCGGACCTCCAGGCGCGGTCCGAGGACAGCCTCCGGGCGAGCCTCGGCAAGACCGGCGCGTGGCTCGCCCGCGTCGCGCGCGGTCTCGACGATCGCCCCGTGCGCGCCCACCGCGAGCGCAAGTCGGTCGGCGTCGAGCGGACGTTCGAGCGCGACGTCCGCGGCGCCGACGCCATCGTCGAGCGCCTCGTGCCGGTCGCGGACGAGCTCGCGCGCCGCCTCGCCAGCCACGGCGTCGCCGCGCGGACGCTCACGCTGAAGCTCAAGACCGTACGCTTCGTCCAGACGACGCGCTCGGCGTCGCTCGTAGACCCGGTGACGTCGGCGGACGACCTGCTCGACGTGGCGGTGCGCCTGCTCGCGCGCCCGGCCGCGCCGTCCGCCCCGCTCCGGCTCGTCGGGCTCACGGCCAGCGCCCTCGTCCCCCTCGGCTCTGCTGCGCAGCTCGCGCTGGAGTTGGAGGGGTGACCCGGTCGGTTGAACGGGTTCCTCGCTGTCTACTGCACCAATAGAAACATGTCATCCTGAACTCGTTTCAGGATCTGCCTTTTGCCTTGGGGCTGGCATAGATAAGGGTCCGGGTGGCTAAGCTTCCCCATGACCCGACGACGAACCAAACTCCCCCGCCGGACGCAGCTCCGCCTCATCGAGCACTTCGTGGCCGGCACCACCGCGCGCATGGCCGCCGACCTCGTC
>JBBSUZ010000413.1:0-1614 GCA_038233965.1 Rhodothermales bacterium
CGTCAACCTGACGTGCCTCGTGCCGACGGACAACCCCGAGATCCAGGCGCCGCAGAAGGTGGACCTGAAGCTCGCGCTGCGCCACTTCCTCGACTTCCGCCTCGAGGTCGTCACGCGGCGCCTCGCGCACGAGCTCCGCGCGCTCGAGGCCCGCATCCACATCCTGCGCGGCTTCGCCGCCATCTTCGGCGCGCTCGACGAGGCGATAAAGCTCATCCGCGCCTCGCGGGACCACCAGGACGCCAGCCAGCGCCTGCGCCACCGCTTCTCCGTGGACGAGGAGCAGGCCGACGCCGTGCTCGACATCAAGCTCTACCGCCTCGCGCGGATGGAGATCGACGCGATCCTGAAGGAGCTCGCCGAGAAGGAGGCCCGCGCCGCCGAGATCCGCACGCTCCTCGCCGACGAGCCCGCCCGCTGGGCGCTCGTCCGGACCGAGCTGCGCGACACGAAGAAGCGCTTCGCCGACGAGCGCCGCTCGATCATCGGCGGGCCGGACAAGGCGGTCACGTATGCCGCCGAGGACTACATCATCCAGGAGGACGTCGTGGTCATCGTGACGCGCGACGGCTGGGTGAAGCGGCAGCGGTCCTACACCGACCTCGCCTCGATCCGGGTCCGCGAGGGCGACCGCGTCCTCTACGCGCTCGGGGCCGGCACCCGGAGCACGCTCGGCTTCCTGACGTCGGCCGGGCGCTGCTACACGGCCCGCGTCGACGCGCTGCCGCAGACGACGGGCCACGGCGACCCGGTCCAGAAGTTTTTCGACTTCGCCGACCGCGAGACGGTCGTCGGCGTCGTGTCGTTCGACGGCCGCACGCTCCCCGAGGGCGTCCCGGAGACGCCGACCGGCGACGCCCCGGCCCTCTTCGACGCGGGCGGTGACGGTGCGGCCGCAGATCATGCAATAACGGGCCCTTATATCGTCGCCGTCTCGTCCGACGGCCTCGCCGTCCGCTTCGAGACCGCGGCCTTCTCGGACCTCTCGAACAAGAACGGCCGCGTGTTCATGCGCCTGCGCGACGGCGTCCGGGTCATCGGCGCCGAGATCGCCGCGGGCTCCGAGAACGTCTGCCTCGCCTCCCGCGACGGCCGCGCGCTCATCTTCCCCGTCGCGCAGATCCCGGTCTTCCGCTCGGCCGCCAAGGGCGTCATCGCCATGCGCCTCGCCGGCGCCACCGACGACGTGCTCGGCATGGCCGTCTCGGACGCCGCCCGCCGCGGCCTCGACGTCGAGACGAGCCGCGGGCGGACCGAGACGGTCCGCACGACCAAGTTCGAGGTCTCGAACCGCGGCAACCGCGGCGCCACCATCATCTCGAAGGGCACGCTCAAGGCGGCGACAGCCGACCCGGTCGAGATCCCGCTCCCCGGCCGCGGATGAGGGCCACGCTGCGCCGCCTGCCCGACGACCTCCGCGGCCTCGTCCGCCTGGGGTCGGACGCCACGGTCGGCGTGGCGGACATCACCGAGGCCGTCCACGCGCAGATCTCGCTCCGGCGCGCCACGCGCCAGACCGGGCGTCGGCGCGGCATCTCGGGGCTCGCGTACCGCGCCGTCCGCGGCGTCGCCCGGCTCGTCGGGCGCGGCGCGGACCTCGCGCTGCTGCCGCTC
>JBBSUZ010000414.1:0-1600 GCA_038233965.1 Rhodothermales bacterium
AGCGTGCTGTGCCCCTCCAGATGCCACATGATGCACGCGTCCGGGCGATGATCCAACCGGGCCGGGGATGTCCTGGCCCGATCCAGTCTACCGTCCGAGGGAGAACAGCGTGTCGTAGAGACCGACCGAGCCGCGGTCCACGATGAGGTGCTGGTCCTCGGGGCGCGTGTCGCGGGCGACGATCATCTCGCGGCCCGTGCCCGCCGTGACGTCGCGGTTGAAGCGGGAGTGGAGGTACTGCGAGAGCTCGAGCGCGGTGACGGCGCCGTTGCCGTCGGCGTCGGCCTGCGGCGTCTGCGCGGCGTCTGCGAAGAAGCGTGAGAGGTAGCCGCCGGCCTCGAACTTGACGGCGACGGCGCTCACAACGTCCTCCTCGGACGAGAAGAGGCCCATGCGGCCCGGGCTCGAGATGACGTCCTTGGCGAAGCCGCCTGAGTAGCACGCGTCGATGACGATGAGCATGCGCTGCGACGGCAGAGCCGAGAGCATCTGGTCGAAGTCGTCGTCGAGGATCTCGTGGTCGTAGAGCTCGATCGACTCGTCGAGGTTGTCCGGGTCCTCACGTTGGAAGGACGCGCGCGGGTACTGGCCGCCATGGCCCGAGTAGAAGAAGACGAACAGGGTGCGCGCGTCGGCCGTGCGGGCGATACGCTCGAAGGCGCGTCGCATGCCGGCGACGGTCGCGTCGGCGTCCTGGAGCAGGATCCCGTCCTCGGGGCGCATGCCCTGCGCGATCATCGCGTCGCGGACGAGGACTGCGTCCTGCGCCGTGTACTGGAGGTTGTTGATGCGGCCGCCGTAGTCCGAGATGCCGGCGAAGACGCCGACGATGCGGTCGAAGGCCGGCGCGTCCGGGCGCATGGCGTCGGTCTGGGAGACGCGGAGCGCGTAGCGGCCGGTCTCGCCCGCGCGGTAGCTCGTCGCGGTGACGCGGTAGCGGCCGGGCTCGGGCATCACGAACTCGATGACCGAGCGGTTCTGCGAGCCCTCGTAGTCGTCGTTGTCGAGCTGGTCGCCGGACGGGCTCGTGACGAGCAGGTACGTGTCGAAGTCGTTCGACGTGAGCTCGATGCGGACCGGCTCGCCGGCGTCGCCGTCGAACGTGTGGACCTCGGTGTACTCGCCGGACGGGAGGCGCTGGTCGCGCGCGTCGAGCTCGCCCTCGAACGCCTCGGCGAGCGTGTAGTCGGCGATCTGTCGCGTCGTCGGCTGCGTCGCGCGCGTCGTGGAGGCGGTCCGCGTGGGCGACGACGCGCCCGTCGAGCGGCCCGGCGACGGGCCCGTCCCGCGGCCCGTGGCGGCGGGCTGGCCGAAGCGCTCCGTCCCGTCGATCACGAGGCGGTACGCGCCGGTCTCGGCCGCGGCGTAGCTCGTGACGTAGACGGTGTACTCGCCGGGCTCCGTGAGGTCCATCGAGAGGCGCGAGTGACCGGTCGCGCCGCCGCCGTCGTCGTCCTGCAGGTTCTGGCCGCGCGGCGGCTCGACGACGAGGTACGTGTCGAAGTCGTCGGACGTGAGGTCGATCGAGACGCGCTGACCGGGCGTCCCGTCGAACGTGAATGTGTCGACGTACTCGCCGGACGAAAGCGTCTCGTCGGCG
>JBBSUZ010000415.1:0-1591 GCA_038233965.1 Rhodothermales bacterium
CAGAGTGTCATCGTCGGCATCGCCGGCGACCACATCCAGAGCTTCCAGAGCCGCGGCGTCATCACCGTCTCGGGCGGCGAGATCGACCGCGACGACGTCCGGCGGCTGCTCGAGGACACGCGCCACGTCGCGATGCCCGCCGACCGCGAGATCCTGCACGTGCTCCCGCAGGAGTTCATCGTCGACGGCCAGGACGGCGTCGCGGACCCGATCGGCATGTCCGGCGTGCGCCTCGAGGCCAACGTCCACATCATCACCGGGCTCGTCTCGGCGGCCAAGAACGTCTACCGCTGCATCGAGAAGGCCGGCTACCAGGTCGACGACATCGTGCTCGAGCCGCTGGCCTCCAGCCACGCCGTGCTCCACGACGACGAGAAGGAGGTCGGCGTCGTGCTCGTCGACATCGGCGGCGGCACGACCGACATCGCCATCTTCGAGGACAAGACGATCCGCCACACGGCCGTCATCGCCGTCGCCGGCAACAAGGTCACGGACGACCTCCGCAAGGGCCTCGGCATCCTGCACGACCAGGCCGAGCGCCTCAAGCAGCAGTTCGGCGTCGCGCTCGTGGACATGGTCACCGAGGACCAGGAGATCACGATCCCGGGCATCGGCGGGCGGCCCGAGAAGGCCATCTGGCAGTCCACGCTCGCGCAGATCATCCAGCCGCGCCTCGAGGAGATCCTCGAGATCGTGGCTATCGAGGTGAAGCGCTCGGGCTACGGCCGCCACCTCTCGGCGGGCGTCGTGCTCACCGGCGGCGGCGCGCTGATTCCTGGAACTGCGGAGCTCGCGGCCGACATCCTCGGCCTCGAGGCGCGCGTCGGCCGCCCGCTCGGGCTCACCGGCGGGCTCGTCGAGGAGGTCTCCAGCCCCAAGTTCGCGACCGGCGTCGGCCTCGTGCTGCACGGCTTCCGCGTCGGCGCGACGTCGGGCGCGAGCCTCGTCGCGATCGAGACGAAGGGCGCCGCGCAGACCGTCGGCCACACCCCCGTCATGGCCGTCTCTGAGGGCGACGGCGCGGCCGTCGGCGCGGCGGCTGCACCGCCCGTCCTCGAGGGCGAGTACGACGAGGAGGCGGACACGCTCGTCGCCAAGATCACTGACCGCATGCGTCGCTGGTTCGACGAACTCTAAACAGCGGTTTCCGGCCTCTGCCGGAAACCGAATGATGATATGTTGCGGTAGCGTGACAGCGGAGCCGGCGGATCGCCGGTTGTCACCTCTCGCGGCTCGGCCCACATCGGCCTTCACCCTGGCATACACCCTCCGGAGGACACTCTCATGAGCCACGATTCACCGACTCGATTCAGCTTCGACGACACCGCCCAGACGAACGCGCAGATCCGCGTGATCGGCGTCGGCGGCGGCGGCGGCAACGCCGTCAACAACATGCTCACCAAGGGCATCCACGGCGTCGAGTTCATCTCTGTCAACACGGATGCGCAGGCGCTCCAGAACAGCTCGTCGCCCGTCAAGATCCAGATGGGCCGCACGCTCACGCAGGGCCTCGGGGCCGGCGCGCGCCCCAGCGTCGGCGCGGACGCCGCGCGCGAGAGCCAGCGCGAGATCGAGGCCGCGCTCGAGGGCG
>JBBSUZ010000416.1:0-1554 GCA_038233965.1 Rhodothermales bacterium
ACGGCGCCCGCGGCTTTGCCCGCGGCTCCGTCTTCGACGCCGCGGGCCGCCTCGTCGCGAGCACGGCCCAGGAAGGCCTCATCCGGCCCGTCGAGCCGCGCTCGCCTCGGGCGACGCCGTGAGCCGCCGCGGGCTCCTCGCCGGCCTGCTGCTCCTCGCCGGCTGCCGCATCGAGCCGACCGGCACCCCGGCCGCGCCCTCCGACACGCTCGCCGTGGCGTCGGCCGAGCGTCAAAACTCCGTCGCCCGCGTCGTCGCGGCTCCGTCTGCGGCCGGGCTCGTGCTGCCGGTCGTGGGCATCGACCCGGCCGACCTCGCGGACACGTTCGGCGACGCGCGCAGCGAGGGGCGCGTTCACGACGCCATCGACATCATGGCCGCGCGTGGGACGCCCGTCGTGGCGGCCGCCGCCGGGGCGGTCGCGGCCGTGCACGAGAGCGAGCGCGGCGGCCACACCGTCTACCTCCTGCTGCCCGACGGCCGGACCGTCCACTACTACGCGCATCTCGACGCCGTCGCGCCGGGCCTCGTGGAGGGCCTCGCCGTCCGGCAGGGCGGCGACGTCGGGACGGTCGGGAGCACGGGCAACGCCTCGCCCGACGGGCCGCACCTGCACTTCGCGATCTGGACGATCCGACCGGGCGGGTCCGTCTGGGACGGCCCGGCCGTCAACCCCTTCCCGCTGCTGACGGGCCGCCCATCGGCCCTGCTTACCGTGCCGCAGGCTGCCCCGCTGCAGGCTGGCCCGCAGCGGGGCGCGCCGGGCGTGTTGTCGGACGCGATGCCGTCGGACTCGAGCCGCCGACCGAATCCGCCGGCGCCGCCTCGCGGCCGGTGATGTCGCGGAAGTGGACCGACGTCCCGCCGCGCACGAGGCCCGCGAGCCGCAGCGCGTCCCAGTTCGTCAGCCGGACGCAGCCGGACGACGTCGCCGTCCCGATCGTGCTCGGCGCGGACGTCCCGTGGATGCCGTAGTGCGGCTCCGAGAGCGCCATCCAGACCATGCCGACGGCGTTGTTGGGGCCGGGCGGCAGCGTCGCCTCCGCGCGGTCGTCCGGGACGCTCGCGAGCAGCTTGGGCTGGTAGTGCCACGACGGGTTGCGCGCGATGTTCGTGATGCGGAAGTCGCCCTGCGGCGACGGGTCGTAGCCCGCGCCGAGCGTGACGGGCGCGTGGAACAGGACGGTCCCGTCGGCGGCGAGGGCGTGGAGGTAGCCGTCGCGGCCCGAGATGACGACGCGCGACACGGCGTCGCGCGGGGCGGGCGCGCCGGCGACGTTCGGGACGCGAAGGCGCGTGCCGGCCGCGAGGCTGTCCAGCCGGACGCCCGGGTTGAGGCGCTGCAGCAGGGCCGGCGCCGCGTGGAACTGCTCGCCGAGCGCCTCGGAGAGCGACTCGAAGCCGAGCGTGCCCAGCTTGGCCTTCTCGTAGATGTCGGCCGGGAGCGGGCGGAACGGGCCCCGCACGTCGGCGGCGGTCAGCATGACGGTCGTGATGAGTGAGTCGGGCTGGCCCGCGCGCCCTTGCAATGCACGCAGCGTTGCGGCGTCGACG
>JBBSUZ010000417.1:0-1535 GCA_038233965.1 Rhodothermales bacterium
GACGGCTACGCCGCCGGCTACTACAGCTACCTCTGGGCCGACGTCATCACGGCCGACGCCTTCGAGGCGTTCACGGAGGCCGGCGGGCCGTACGACCCCGAGGTGGCCCGGCGTCTCCATGACCACGTCTTCGCCGTCGGCAACACGATCGACCCGGCCGAGGGCTACCGCGCCTTCCGCGGCCACGACCCGGCCGTCGGCGCGCTGATGCGCTCGCGCGGCTTCCCCGAGACCGCCGAGTGACGCATGCTCAGCGGCCTCGGCGCGCGTCCAGCCCACTATTCGCCGCCAGCCGAGACTCGAATGGGTGATGCCCCCCGCTCCGACGCATCCGCGCCGTCCATCGTCCGGCCGCTCGTCGGGTGGGCGGCGGCCGTCATCGTCGTGGCGGGGCTGCGGGCCTCGGCGGCGTTCCTGAACCCCGTCCTGCTCGCGGCCTTCCTGGCGCTCCTGCTCGCGCCGCTCGTCGGGTGGCTCGTGCGGCACGGCTGGCGTCGCGGGGTCGCGGTCGCCGTCGTGTTCAGCGGCGTCCTGGTGGTCGGGCTCGCCGTGGTTGGCGTGACGTGGGCATCGCTGAGCCAACTCTCGGGCGACCTCCCGACGTACGCGGACCGCCTCTCGGGCCAGGTCGATGCGCTCGCTGGGCGCCTCGAGGACTGGGGGATCCCGACGGGGCAGGCCACGCAACTGGTCGACCCCGGGCGCATCCTGCAGGTCGGCGTGGGCCTCCTCGGCGGCGCGGCGAACGCGCTCACGGCGACGGGCCTGATGCTGTTCGTGCTGGCCTTCTTCATGGCCGACTTCGCCGGGTTCAAGCGCCAGGCGCGCAAGGCGCTCACGGCCGAGACGGCCTCCCGGCTGACGGACTACCAGGGCGTCATGATCCGCTACATGGGCATCCGGGCCGGGCTCGGGCTCGCCGCGGCCGTGGCGGACACGGTGCTCCTGATGGTGCTCGGCGTGGACCTCGCGCTGCTCTGGGGCGTCGTCGCGTTCGCGCTCAGCTTCCTCCCGAACGTCGGGTTCCTGCTCTCGATGGTCTTCCCGGCGGCGATGGCGCTGCTCCAGTTCGGTCCGGCCCAGGCCGGCATCGTCATCGCGGGGTACGTGGTCATCAACACCATCAGCGACAACGTCATCGCCCCGCGCCTCATCGGCGACGGCGTGGGCCTGTCGACCTCGATGACGTTCGTGTCCGTCCTGCTCTGGGCGTGGGTGCTCGGCGGCGTCGGCGGGCTGCTGGCCGTCCCGCTGACCGTGTTCGTGCAGCAGGTCGTGATGCGGGCCTACGCCGACGTCCGGCCGTGGGCGGCCGTTCTCGGCGGCGACACGTAGCCGGCGCGCGGCTGGCGCGGCCGGGTGTACGTCGCAGCGCTCTGCCCCGGCGCGACGCGGCGGTTCAGGCGTCCGGGGCGGGAGAGCCGGGCGTCGCGTCGGTGTGAAGGGCGGCGCCCGAGACGAAGCCGGCGGCGCTCGCGGCGAGGCCGACTCGCTCGCGACCAATGACACCGAGGAGGGGCGGGCGCGCAATCGCC